>NZ_JBSGUP010000270.1:0-10413 GCF_053607985.1 Streptomyces sp. NPDC055078 | reverse complement strand
CGCCGCCGCCCGGGCGGGTGCCCAGAAGGACGGCGAGGGCACAGCGGCGGCGGCAGGGGCGGCGGCCGTGAGTGACTGGCTCGCGCCGGAGGTCCAGGAACCGGGGAACTGCTCCGAGGAGATCACGGTGACGGTCAGGATCGAAGTCCCCCGCGTCCTGCCCGTATTCGACTTCGGCACTGCCACCAGAACCGTCACCATGCCCTGCGACTGATCATCGCGACTGGCCATCGCGACTCGGCCATCGTGACTGGCCATCGCGACCGAACGGAGCCCCACCGCCCCTGCCCCTACGAGCCACCCGAGCACCACCCGCGAGACGCGACACCGCGAGACCAGGGAGATGACGACATGAGCCTGCGGGCGCGCATCAGCAGCCCCGAGCCGGTCAACGGCCACAGCGAGGAGAACCGCCTCGTCGGTGTCTACCGTGCCAAGCTCCTGGAAGAGATCGACCTCGCGGAGATGTCCTCGCTGGCCGCCGCCGACCGGCGGGCCAGACTGGAGCGGGTCCTCGGGCACATCATCAGCCGGGAGGGCCCGGTGCTCTCCACCGTCGAGCGCTCCCAGCTGATCCGCCGCGTCGTGGACGAGGCCCTGGGCCTCGGCATCCTCGAACCCCTCCTCGAAGACGCGTCCATCAGCGAAATCATGGTCAACGGCCCGGAACAGGTCTATGTGGAGCGCGCCGGACGGCTCGAGATGCTGCCGCTGCGCTTCTCGTCCAACGAACAGCTGATGCAGACGATCGAGCGCATCGTCTCCACCGTGAACCGCCGCGTCGACGAGGCCAACCCCATGGTCGACGCCCGCCTCCCCTCAGGGGAGCGCGTCAATGTCATCATTCCCCCGCTCTCCCTCACCGGCCCCATCCTCACCATCCGGCGCTTCCCGCGCGCCTTCACCCTCCAGGAGATGATCGCCATCGGCTCGCTCGACGAGCAGATGACGCTGCTGCTGGCGGGTCTGGTGCGGGCCAAGTTCAATGTGATCGTCTCCGGTGCCACCGGCACCGGCAAGACCACCCTGCTCAATGCGCTCTCCGGGCTGATCCCCGACGGCGAACGCATCGTCACCATCGAGGACTCCGCCGAACTCCAGCTCCAGCAGTCGCATGTGATCACCCTGGAGAGCCGCCCGCCGAACGTCGAGGGCAAGGGCCGGGTCACCATCCGGGACCTCGTACGCAACTCCCTGCGGATGCGCCCCGACCGCATCATCGTCGGCGAGGTCCGCGGCGGCGAGACCCTCGACATGCTCCAGGCCATGTCGACCGGCCACGACGGATCGCTCGCCACCGTCCACGCCAACAGCGCCGAGGACGCGCTGATGCGGCTCCAGACCCTGGCGTCCATGTCCGAGGTCGAGATCCCGTTCGCCGCCATCAAGGACCAGATCAACAGCGCCGTCGACGTCATCGTCCAGCTCACCCGGCACGCCGACGGCTCCCGCCGGGTCACCGAGATCGCCGTGGTCGACTCCTACGGCCGGGAGGAGTACCGCATCGTCTCGGTCTGCCGCTTCGACGCCCAGCCCCTGTCCGCCGACGGCCGCGTCCACGGCAGGTTCCACTACTACCCGGTGCCGCGCCGGGTCGCCGAGCGCCTCTATCTGAAGAGTGAGGCCCTGCCCCAGGTCTACGGCGTCGCCGCGTCCGACGACCAGCTCGCCGTACGCAGAACGGTTGTGTGACACCCCTGCCCATCCCCGCCCCCACCGGCCCCGGACCCCACCGAGAAGGTCACCGCCCGACATGGACAACCTCCCGCTTCTGACCACCGGAGTCACCCTGCTGGCCGGTGTGCTCGGTGTCGCAGGCGTGCACGCATACGCATCGGGCCGGGCCCAGCGCCAGGCACTGGTCGACCGGCTGTCCCACACGGGACCGATCCCCGTCGTCGGCGGCAGGCGCCGGCGCTTCGGCGCGGTCGACCGTAGGCTGCGCGGGACCCGGCTCGGCCGGCGCGTCGAACGCAGGATCGCCGCGACCGGCCTCGACCTCACCGCGGGTGAGTACATCGTCTACGTCGTCGCGACCCTGCTCGCCGTCTACTTCGTCGTCGGCGCGGTCTTCGCGCCCTTCTTCGGGGCGCTGGGCGCCCTGGGCACCCTGTGGGGCGCCAACGCCTTCCTCAACTGGCAGCGCGTCAAACGCACCGAGGCGTTCATCAGTCAGCTCCCCGAGTTCACCCGCGTCCTCGCCAACGCCACCCAGGCCGGTCTGGCGCTGCGCACCGCACTCGCCATGGCCGCCGAGGAACTGGACGACCCGGCGGGGCACGAGCTGAGCATCGTCGCCGACCAGCTCGCCCTGGGCCGGAGCCTGGACGAGGCCCTCGGCGAACTCGCCGACCGGCTGCCCTCCCGCGAACTCATCGTCCTCGTCACCACACTGATCCTCGCCAACCGCGCCGGCGGCCAGGTCGTCACCTCGCTGCGCAACCTCACCGCGTCCCTGGAGGAGCGCAAGGAGACCCGCCGCGAGGTCACCACCATGCTCTCCCAGATCAAGGTCACCGCGCTGGCCGTCCCCCTGCTGGGCCTCGGCTTTCTGCTGATGATCAACACCATGACCCCCGGAGCGCTGGACAAGATGACCGGTTCGGTGGTCGGACAGCTCGCCACCCTCGCCGCCTTCGCCCTGTACGCCCTCGGGGCGTTCGTCATCCGCCGGGTGTCCCGGATCCAGGTCTGAGAGGGAGCCACCATGGGACTGCTGCTCGCCGCGCTCGTCGGAGCGTCCGTGTACGGGATCTTCCACGGTGTCCGCATGTACCGCGCGGACGCCAGGCTCCCCGGCGACCTCGCCCTCGCGCTGGAGGTGGGCTCCACCCGGACGACCGCCGTCGGCTCGGTGATCGACCGGCTCGGTATGCGGTACGCGCCCGCCGTGCTGCGCGCCATGGGCCCGGGGCGCGTCGACGCCCTGCGCAGACGGCTCGACATGGCGGGGAACCCCGGCGGGATGACCGTCGACCGCTACGCGGCCCGCCGCGCCGTCTACGGCTTCCTGGGCGTGCTCGCGGCCCTGTCCATGCTGCTGCGCGGGCAGTTCGTGATCGCGATCCTGCTGTTCGTCTTCGGTGTCTTCTGGACGGATGTGGTCATCAAGGTGGCCGTACGCCGCCGTCGCGCCGATATCGAACGCACCCTGCCGGACTTCCTCGATGTCCTCGCCGTCGTCGTATCCGCCGGTCTCGGCTTCCGCCAGGCACTCGAACGCGTCGCGGAGAAGTACGAGGGACCCTGGGCCGATGAACTCCGGATCACCCTGCGCCAGATGGACATGGGGGTCAGCCGCCGCGACGCCTTCGACCAGCTTCGCCGGCGCAATGCCTCCGACCAGGTCTCGATGTTCGTCACCGCGCTCCAGCAGGGCGAGGAACTCGGCGCTCCGATCGTCGACACGCTGATACAGATCGCCACCGACATGCGCCGCACCGACGCGCAGAACGCCCGCCGCGACGCGGCCCGCGCGGTGCCCAAGTCCACGCTCGTGGTCACTCTCATCATGCTCCCGGCGACCATGATCCTGATCGTCGTGAGCTTCTACTACGGCTCCGGGGTCGACCTCGGCGATGTGCTGGGAGGTTGACCGGGCCCATGGCGACCACCGCGAAACGGCAGGTGACACCGATGGCCCTCATCCGCCGCAGGGCCGCCACGCGGGGCGCGGGTGCGCGCGATGCGGGTGCCCGTGGTGCGGGTGACCGTGGCGCGGGTACGGCGCAGCCGTCGCGCCCCGGCCCGGACGGCCCGCCCCACCCGGCCGTACCGGTGCGTCCTGGCCCCGGCCCGGGAGCCGCGCGCACCGGGGCCGGAGCGCTTCCGGGCCCACCGCCGTCGGGCCCGCCGCCCTCGGGAGCGCCGCCGTCCGGACCACCGCATGCCGGACCGCCCCCGGCCGGACCGCCGCCGGCCGGACCACCGCTGGCCGGAGCGGCTTCGTCCGGAGCGGCTTCGTCCGATCCCGGCACGGAGTGGTCCGGGCCCATCGCCGCGTCCCCGCCCGAGCCCCCTCCCGAACCCCCGATGTCCATCCAGGTCAACGCCCTTCAGGCGCTGTGCCGCCAGGTCTTCGGGTTCCGGCTGGCGATGATCGCGCTGGCCGCGCCGTTCGCGCTCGCGGGCACCCGCCCGGGACCGGCGAGCTGGCTGGTGGGAGCAGCCGTACTGGTCACCTTCATGACGTCGTATCTGCTGCTGCGCGACTGGGAGCGGTTCGGCCCGGTCCTGCTGGGCCACCCCTGGCTGCTGGGGGCCGATATGACCTTCGGCGCGCTGCTGCTGATCACGGCGTCGCCGGACTCCACCCTGGCGTATGTCACCATCTGCACCCCGCTGCTGGCCGGACTGATCTCGGGCTGGCGGGGAGCGGCCGTGTTCGCGGTGCTCCAGTCCCTGATCGTCGCGGGCGCGTACGCGGTGAACGACCGGGCCGACGCCCGCTTCACGGCGCTGCTGCTGCCCGGGCTGTGTGTGCTCGCCGGGGCGATGGGCAGCACCCTGCGCAATCTCATGCTCGGCTTCGGCGCGGCCAGCCAGGCGCTGACCGAGGCCCGCGCCCGGCTCGCGGTCAGCGGGGCGGTCGAGCGGGAACGGTCGCGGCTCGCCCGGGAGATGCACGACTCGGTGGCCAAGACCCTGCACGGGCTGGCGCTGGCCGCCGAGGGACTGGCCCGTACCGCCGACCGGATCGACCCGCTCACGGTCAAGCACCAGGCCGAACTGGTCGCCCGCGCGGCCCGCCGCGCCGCCGCCGAGTCACGCGAACTGCTCTCCGACCTCCGCCGGGAGACCGGCCTCGACAGCGGCGGAGGAGTCGACCTGCTCACCGAACTGGGCGCGCGGGCGACCGATTTCACCCGCCGTACGGGCCTGCCCGCAGGCTTCCGCCGGATCGGCGCCGCCCTCGCGGTCCCGCCCGCCGTCGCCCGCCAGGCGCTCACCATCGCGGCCGAGGCGATGGAGAACGCGCACCGCCACGGCCGCCCCAGCCGGCTGGAGGTGTCGGCGGGCCTGATCGGCGATGTGCTGCGGATCAGTGTGTACGACGACGGCGGCGGACTGCCGCCCGGTATCTCCCTCGAAGGGCTCCGGCGCACCGGTCACTTCGGGCTGGTGGGCATGGTCGAGCGGGCCGCGTCCATCGGCGCGCGCATCCGGATCGGCCGTGGCCAGGCGGCCCAGGGCACCGAGGTACGCCTCGAACTCCCCATCGCCGCACTCGGCGACGCCGCCCCGGACACCCCCGTACCCCCAGCGCACCGGCTCCCCCTGCTCACCTGACCCAACGCCGCTCCCCATGCCCCACCGCCCTGCCAAGACCTGCCAAGACCTGTGCCGAGCCCTGTTGAGAGGAGACCGAGGCCGTGCCGGACGACCACTTCCCCAGGCCGGGGCAGAACTGGCCCCCTCAGTCGCGTGTCCCGCCCCCGCCGCGACTCCCCGCGCCCGCCGGCCCCGTACGGGTGGTCGTCGCCGACGACAACCCGGTCGTACGGGCAGGGCTGACCGCCCTGCTCCAGGGCCGCGCCGGTCTCGTCGTCGTCGCGGAGGCAGCCGATGGCCGCCAGGCCCATGAGGCCGTGGTCCGCCACCGGCCCGATGTCGTCCTGCTGGATGTGCGGATGCCGGGGGTCGACGGTATCTCCGCCCTGCCGTATCTGGTCCGGTTCGCCCCGGTGCTGATGACGACGTACAGCCGCGAGAGCGAGATCGTGCACGAGGCGCTGCGGCTGGGTGCGAGCGGTTATCTCGTCCACGGAGAGTTCACGGCGGACCAACTGATCTCCGCCGTACGGGACATCCGGGCGGGCCGGGCGGCCTTCTCCCACTCCGCCGCGGACGCGCTGCTCGCGGGGGTACGCGGAGATCCCTCCGCGCGCCGGGGCGCGGACCCCCTCCCGGAGGTCATCGGCGCCCGCGCGCCGGGCCGGGAGCAGCAGCGGACTTTGCACAGGGAACCATCTGCGGGCGGATACACCGACCTGGCCCAGGGTCCCCGTAACTGCCCCGAAGACCAGGTGACATCCCACCCTTGGCCGGTCGGGCCGGACCGGCCCAACAGTGAATCCGTTCGACGGTCTTCGCTTACGCAAGCAGATGTGGGACATTCTTCCTCGGTGCCCGATGTGGTGGACGGGCTCCGGGGAGTGATCACCGAGCTGAGCCGGCGGGAGGTGGAGGTGATGGAGCTGATCGCGTCCGGTATGACCAACCAGCAGATCGCCGCGTCCTGCTTCATCAGCCCGAAGACGGTCAAGAACCATGTGAACCGCATCTTCGCGAAGCTGAACGCCGCCAGCAGGGGCGAGGCCATCGCCGTCTGGCGCGGCGTGGCGCGACGGGAGGCTGATCCCGTATGACCGAGCACCCGACCACCCCCGGCACCGCTCCTGCGCTGGGCCCTGCCCCCGGCGTCCCACCTGCTCAGGGCGCCCCTTCGGCCCCGGGGAACACCGGCCGGCCCAGGTCCCGGGGAAGGGCCTTGGGGAGGGCTTTAAGGACCCATTGCCTTGATTGGGCCCGGTGTTGGGCCCTGGGGCCTATTTCCGGTGGAGCTGCCCCGAAGTACATTGCTCACGATGCCCTCCGGACCGGCCACGGGCGAGGCGGTACGGCAGGCGGTGTCATGGACTCGTACCAGCCGGGCGGCGATCGGGCCGTCGGCGCCGGAGGGAAAGACAATGTCGAACGTGACGCTGAAGGCCGTCGTCAGGGTCCGGGTGCTGGTGGCGGCCCGGATGGCGGCGGCGGCCCAGGCGATGAAGGACCGCCGCGACCAGGGGCAGGACTCGGTCGAGTACGTGGGTGTGATCGTGCTGGTGGCGGCGATCATCGCGGCCCTGGTGGGTTCGGGAGTCGCCGACGACATCGCCAGCGGGCTGTCGAACAAGGTCCAGGAGATTCTCGGTGGCGGTGGCGGCGGCGAGTAGCCGCGCTCACCGCGCGCGGCACCCATGAGGCCGGGCAGGCCGCGCCCATCTATATCGCCATGGTCGCGGGCCTGCTCTTTCTCGCGCTCGCGTTCCTCGCCGTCGGCCAGGCCGGGGCCACCCGCAACGGCGCCCAGTCCGGCGCGGACGCCGCCGCGCTCGCGGCGGCACAGGAGTCCCGGGACGCGTTCGGGACGGAGCTGATGGACCGACTGGCCGACCCGGATTTTCTGCGCGAGGTCTTCGGCGGCGAGTTCGTCGGCGCGGCGGGAACCGGATGCGCGGCGGCAGCCGCCTTCGCCGCTGCCAACGCCGCGGTGATGGAGACCTGTGCCCCGCTGGGCGACGGCCGCTGGGGCTACACCGTCGCCGTCGAGTCCCAGCAGCCGGTCGGTGACACCATCCTGCCCGGCACCGAGGACCGGAAGGCCGAGGCCACGGCCACCGCCGTCGTAGAAAAGCTCTGTGACTTCGATCCCGCCGAGGCCGAGCCGTCGCCCGAACCGCCCGCCGAACCGCCGTCCGAGCCGCCACCCGGCGACGGCGATGGTGACGGTGACGGCGAGGAGGGGGAACCGGGCCCGGGAGCACCCGTTCCGCCGACGGAGCCCGTCCCCTCGGGCGTGCTCCAGTGCGACGGTGAAGACATCGATCTGGAGCAGTTGGACGAGCTGGAGGGCGCCCTGGAGATGTCCGACCTCTTCACCGTCCGGCTGGCCGAGGACTGACCGCGACCGAACGCAAAGGAACAGCACTGATGAGTATTCGGCACGGAGCGAAGACGCGCAGGGCAGTGACAGCCGTCCTTGCGGCGGCGGCGCTGTCGCTCTCCCTGACGGCGTGCGGGGACGGGGGTGACGACGGCTCGGACCGGAAGAACCCCGGCTCGGTGTCCTCCGACAAGGGCGCACCGGAGGGGACCGGGCAGCCGACGGACGGCGGCGGCCCCACCGTGCCCGACAGCGGCAAGACCCTGGCCACCATCAAGGGCAGCAATGGATTCGAGTTCACCGTCCACAGCGCCGTCCGTGACGACGGCGGATTTCTGACGGTCTCCGGAGCGGTCAGGAACACCAGCGCCAAGCGGCAGATCCCCCCGATCCAGTGGAACGGCCAGGAGAACGAGGTCAAGCGGACCGGACGGTCCTTCGCCGGGATGACCCTCGTGGACAAGACGGGGAAGAAGCGCTACTACGTACTCCGGGACACCGAGGGATACCCGCTGACCACGACGGGCATGACCGCGTTCGACGCCGGTCAGGGCATCGACTTCTTCGCCCAGTTCCCCTCGCCCCCGGACGGCACGGACTCGGTCGAGCTGCAGATCCCGCTGATGCCCACCGCCACGATCGAGATCTCCTGATGGGCGGCCATCTCCTGATGCGTGAGGCGAGCGCGCACGGACGCGCACCCGGGCGGCCACCGGTGGCGGTGTCCCTCTCCGTGGTGCTCCTGCTCACCGGATTCCAGCTCACCGCCGTCACCGCGACGGCAGGCGCGTCCGATACGGCTCTGTCCGGTACGTCTGCCTCCGGAACGTCTGCCTCCGGTACGTCCGCCTCCGGTACGTCCGTCTTCGGCGCGTCCGCCGAGGACGACCCGAGCCGGCCGCCCGGCAGCGAGTCGGCGAACACACCGCCGAGGATCGACGCCACCAGCCCCGCGCTGAAGATGCGCGACGGGGCCACACTCGCCCAGGCGCGGGTGCTGGACATCGTCTCCATCGTCGAGACCGAGGGCGGGGAGGAGCGCCGCGAGGAGACCAGCTCATCCCTGAAGTTCGCGCTCCAGGCCGAGGTCCTCTTCGGCAGGAACAGCGCCGACCTCACCCCCCAGGCCAACGGCCGGGTCGCCGCGATCGTCGGGGAGATCAAGAAGAACGACGCCCGGAAGGTCCGGGTCTTCGGCTTCACGGACAACCTCGGCAGCTATCAGTCCGGGCGGGTGCTGTCCAAGAAACGCGCCGACGCCGTCCACGGGGTGCTCAGCCAGCAGCTCAACGACGCGGAGATCACCTACGAGGTCCGCGGCTACAGCGAGGACTACCCGATCGCCGACAACGCCACCGAGGAGGGCCGCAGGAAGAACCGCCGCGTCGAGGTCTCCTTCCCGACCGGCGGCGGCGGACCGAGCTGAGCGCGGCACCCGGGGACGGCACCCGGGGACGGCACCCGGGCACGGGACCCGAGACGGCACCCGGGCACGGGACCCGCGCCACGGCGCGGCGAAGCCGGGCACCGGACCACCTGTGCAACCAGCCGCTGACCAGCCATATCTGACGCACCGGCCACGTATGTGACGCACCACCTGTACGGGACACGGCCGACCCGCAGTACGCTGCGGGCCGACTGTCGACCGAGTGGGCTGAGGAGCGCGCGGATGAGGCGGGGCAGGACGGCGGCGGCCGATGTGCGGGCGGGCGAAGGGCCGGTCAGGGGCCGGGTGTCCAGGCGTACGAGGGCACGGATGGGGATATTCGGGATGTTCCTGAGTGCGACCCTCGCCCTGCTCCAGGTCCCCGGGCCCGCCGGAGCCGTCATACCCGCCTGGCTCGCCTCGTACGAGACGGCCCCCGGCGCCCGCCCGGTCCTCGGCACCCCCACCAGCGCGGGGAGCCCCCGGCTGGGCCCCGGGACCTATACGGACGCCATCTCGGCGGGGGAGCGGAATTTCTACCGCGTAGGGCTCGACGACTCGTCCAACGCCTATGTCTCCGCTGTACTGGTGCCGCCGGCCGGGGGCGAGGTCGGCGCCGGTGACGGTATACGGGTCACCCTGGAGTCCACCGACGGCGCGCGGTGCAGTGTGCGCAACGACATCACCTTCGGCAGCACCACCCCCCGGCCCATCGCCGACTACTCCACCCGCCGTATCGGCAAGGGCCGGGAGTGCCAGAGCGCCGGTGACTACATCTACAGCGTGGAGTGGATCGGCGCCGCCGCCGCCAGGGCGCGGAACTGGACCCTGGAGCTTCGCTTCATGAACGAGCCGGGGCTCCGGCAGGGGACCACCGGCCCGTCCGCGCCCTCCCCGACCCGCTCACCCGTGCCGCAGGAGGTGCGGGGCCCGGCGAAGCCCGTCACCGGCGGATCGGGGTTCAATGACGCGCCCGCGATCGGGCGCGGCCTGTGGAACGACACGCTGGCGCCGGGCGAGAGCCGCTTCTACAAGGTGCCCGTCGACTGGGGCCAGCAGCTTCTCGTCGACGGGGAGTTCGCCGGGGCCGCGGCCGGGCGGGCCCCGACCGTGACCGACGGACTGCGGCTGACCGTCTTCAACACCGCCCGGGGCTTCGCCGAGAGTTCCGACGCCGACTACGCGGGCCGCCCCACCGGAGTCTCCCTCGGCACCGCTCCCGCCGCCTTCGCCAACCGGACGTCCGATCAGGACGACATCAGCGCCATGCGCTTCTCCGGCTGGTACTACCTCCATGTCTCCCTCGACCGCCGCATCGCGAGCCCCCTCCCGATGACCC
>NZ_JBSGUP010000269.1:0-10439 GCF_053607985.1 Streptomyces sp. NPDC055078 | reverse complement strand
GGCCCGGCACCGGGCACCCGCGCCCCTGGCCCCCGCACCACCGCAATCGCAACCACCCCCGCCCCCGCTCCCGGGGGCACCAGCCATGACCCGCCCGGATCGATGGGTCAGGCCGCGAGATCCCGCTCCCCGCCGCCCTCGGTCCTCGGCTCGGGGATGCCGAGGGGCTCGGCCCTGCCGCCGTCCCGCCCGGAGAGCGGATGCTTCGACCGTACGAGCCAGCCGGTGCGCCCCGCCCCGGCGACCGCCGAGACGACGGGGGTCAGCAGAGCCAGCGCGAGCGGCGCGAGCAGCAGGGTGACCGCCGTGCCGAGGGCGAATCCGCCGATCACATCGGTGGGGTAGTGCACACCCATATAGACCCGCAGGAACCCCTCGGCGAGCGCGAGCCCCAGCGCGGCGAAGCCGAATCTGCGGTGCGCGAGAAAGACGCCGACGGCGATCGCCATGGCCATCGTGGAGTGGTCGCTGACGAACGAGTAGTCGGTCTTCCCGGAGACCAGGACCTCCAGACCGGAGTGGTCCATGAAGGGACGGGGTCTTTCGACGAAGCCGCGGATGGGGATGTTGACCACGAGCGCGACGGCCGCGGCGAGCGGCGCCCAGACGAGTCCGGCGACGGCCGCGACCGAGTCCTCGGCGGTACCGCGGCGGCGTACGCTCCACCAGGCCCAGAGCCCGACGACGACGAGCCCGAACATGATGCCGTACTCGCCGACGAACCCCATGACGCGGTCGAACCAGGGCGGGGCGGCCTTGGCCAGGCCGTTGATGTCGTAGAGCAGGCTGAGATCGGGCCCCGAGCCTCCGCCCGCCTCCGCGACGGAGTGCCCCACTGCGAGTCCAGCCATCTGCTGCGGCCCCTTGCCTTGTTGCCGTGTGTGTGTCGGTGTCTGCCGCGGCGCACGCGGGGAAACGCCGCTCCTACCAACCCCCGTGGTCAATCCCGTGGTCAAAGCCTGGTGATTGCTGCATGGTCAGCGCGACTGCTCTCCGTCCAGGGAACGGCCTGTTCCCTTCGGACGTTCCACTCTCAACCGAACGATCACCATGACGTTATCGAAGAGAAACACATCACCGCAGCTCAGGGCCTTGGCCTAACAGAGAGTTCCGGCCATGCGGATAGCCTGGATCACGCCTGCGAAGGCGGCTTGGGGAGCGATTTCGCGCCATCTTCGGTGACCCGGGTCGCCCCGAAATAGTCAGGAGTGTCGATCTTGTCGAAGCGGATCACGGTATTGCGACGGGGAGCATTGATCATGTACCCGCCACCGACATAGATACCGACGTGACGGATGGCCCGTGAATTGGTCAGATCGTCGGAGAAGAAGACGAGATCGCCGGGGAGCAGCTCCTCCCGGGAGGGGTGCGGCCCCGCGTTGTACTGATCGTTCGCCACCCGCGGCAGTTCGATGTCCACCGTGCGGTACGCGGCCTGGGTCAGCCCGGAGCAGTCGAACCGTCCGCCCTGCTCAGGCGTGCCGTTGCCGCCCCAGAGGTACAGCGTCCCCAGCTTCCGCTGCGCGAACTCGATCGCGCCCGCCGCCTGCCGCGAGGGTTCGACGCGCCCGATCGGCCGGGCGAAGGACTTCTCCAGCGTCCGGATGACCTTCACATAGTTCTGTGTCTCCTTGTACGGGGGGACTCCGCCGTACTTGATGACGGCGTAGGCGCCCGCGTTGTACGCGGCGAGCATGTTGTTGGTCGGATCGCCCGGGGCCTTCTTCACATATCCGGCCAGGGAGCAGTCATAGCTCGCGGCGGACGGAATCGCGTCGGCCGGGTCCCAGACATCGCGGTCGCCGTCGTTGTCCCCGTCGATACCGTGCGACGCCCAGGTCCCGGGGATGAACTGCGCGATGCCCTGCGCCGCCGCATGGCTCTGCGCCCGGGGGTTCCAGCCGCTCTCCTGGTAGAGCTGGGCGGCGAGCAGCGCGGGGGTGATCGCCGGGCAGAGGTTGCCCCACTTCTGCACCAGCGGCTGGTACCGGGCGGGCACGGCGCCCTTGGCCAGCCCGACGGCGCCGTTCTTGCCGTTGGCCTGGGACCCGAAGAGACCGGAGGCGGCGGAGTACGTCCCGACGACGAGCAGCGCGACGAACAGCAGGCACCCGCCGAGGGAGACACCTGCCACCAGCCAGCCCTTACGCACCGTCAACCGCCCTTCACCCCATGGGAGTCCGCCCTGCGTCAGTGTAGGTCGGCGAGGGGCGGATCAGGGGGTGGACGGCGGGGCGGGGCGGGACGCGTGACGACTGCGACAGCCACGGCGCGCGCGCCGCCTGCGACGACCGGCGCTCCCGGTGCACCCACCGCGCCCCGGCCACCCCGCTTGATGCGCCGTCACCCCCTCAGCGCGCCCCCTGTGCTTCCCCGTCGCCCGCACCGCTCCCGGGCGACCGGGACGCGGCCGACGAGAAAGCGGCCGACGTGAAACAGGAGTGACGGGAGCGACCCCAAAGCAGACACCGCGCGCCCGAAACGTGAGGAACGCCCCAAAGGTGGAACAACGACAGTCATTGCCCGGAGTCACGCCCCATGATACACAGAGTGACGATACTGGCTCCTCTCGGTGAACCGATCCATACCCGCCGCAGGTCAGACGCGGTGAGATCGGTCATACGTGCGGAGTTCGGGTAAAGAGACCCGCCAAGTCGGCTTACGTGGGCGGTTTCATCAGCGAAGATAGAGCGATGGCCCATGCCGTGGGGCACGGGCAGCGAACAACCCGACAGGGGCGGTGAGTTACACATGATCCTGGCAGCCGAAAAGGGCGATATCACCACCATCATTGGCGGAATCGCTCCAAATTGGGGGCCTTTCGGGGGCCTGGGGACCGAGGCCCGGGTGATGATCGAGGTGGTGATGGCGGTGGCCATCCTGATCTGCCTCGGCATCGCGATCTGGGGCGCGGCGAAGCAGCGCATCGGAGCGACCGCGCTGCGCGACACCTTCAGCGCCGAGCAGGGCAAGGGGCTGATCGTCGCCGGACTGACCGGTGTCTTCATCATCGGCTCGCTGGGGACCGTGTTCACCATCGTGTACGGGATGGCCGTCTGACCCGACCCGTTCCCCCCGCTCCGCCGCCCAGTGCTCTCCCTCCTCTCCCCGTGTGCCCGGCCCACCCTCAGAGGTTGCGTCTCCCTGATGTCGACTCACCACACCGCGCCCGCGCGGAGAGCAGCGCGGCTACCGTCGTCGTACGACAACACACCGTCGTACGACACGGATCTGTCCGGCGCGGATCTGCACACGGTTGAGGGAGGGCGTCTCCCCCAGCGGAGCGAGGGGAAGTACGCGAGATGAGCCTCGGAGACGACCACGGCCACCGCGGCGACCAGGGCGACCGCGCGGACGACGGCTTCGGCGGCACGGGCCAGACCCGCACCCGCCTCCCCAACCCCACCGACCCCGACATCTACGGCGGCGCCCGCCGCCCCCCGCGCGGTTCCCGCTCGCTGATCACGGTCGTGGGCGTGGTGGTCCTCCTCATCGCGGCCATCGCCTTCGCGAACCGCGGCGGGGGCGCCGACGACCCGTCGGGCGATACGGCGGCGGACAAGGGCGCCGGCTCCCGGCCGACGGCGGCGACGGGCGTCAAGCCGGTGAAGGGCGAGTCGGGGGGAATCCCGACGGGATACGCGAGAGACGAGCAGGGCGCCCAGAGCGCGGCCTCCAACTTCGCCGTGGCGCTGGGCTCCGACGGAATGTTCAAGTCCGGCAGCCGTCACGCGATCGTCGACACCGTCTACACACCCGAAGCGGCCGCAAAGCTGAAGGACCCTCAGGACCGGGCGTACTCCACCTCCCTCCTGGAGAAGATGGGGCTCGACGCCGAGGGGAACGCCCCCAAGGGCAGCACCTTCGTCTCCCGTACCGTCCCCGTCGGCACCAAGGTGGAGAGCTTCGGCGCGGACGCCGCCAAGGTCTCCGTCTGGTACATGGGACTCATCGGGATGTCCGGCCCCGACTCCACCGACCCGGTCCGCACCACCTGGAAGACCTGGACCTTCGAGCTGCGGTGGACGGCGGGCGACTGGAAGATCGCCACCGATACGGAGAAGGACGGGCCCGCGCCCGTCCCCGGCGATGTCGCCGCCTCCACCTCGGACGAGATCAGCAAGGCCGTCGCGGAATTCGGAGGGTTCACGTATGCCCGATAGCCCCCGCTCCCTCACCGACAGCCAGCCCCCTCCGGCCGGGCGACCGGCCCCCGGCGCCGGGGCACCGCCCCGCGACGCGCACCGCCACCGCGCGGGACCGGTTCTCGCGCTGCTGACGGGCGTCCAGACCGCGGCCCTGCTCTTCGCCGCCCGCGCCACCGCCGCGCCCACGCCTTCGCCCACGCCCAGCGGTGAGGACCGGTGCCGCTTCCTCAGCGGCAGCTCCAAGCGCTACTGCGAGCAGGAGCAGGAACGAGGGGGCTCCGGCGGCCCGCCCGACCCCACCGACTCCCTCGACCCGCTCTCCTCCCTCGCCCGAGGCTGCGCCGACGCCGCGTCCTGGACCATCGACACCCTCTCCAAGGCCGTCAAGTCCACCGCCACCGTCGACTTCACCAACACCACGTTCCTCTCCCAGTACGCCATCGTCTTCGCCGCCGCCACCATCCTCACCCTCCTGCTGTGGCTGCTCGCCGTCGCCAAGCGGGCCATCCGCGGCGTGCCCTTCATGACGGCCGTCTCCGAAGCCATCGGCTTCCTGTGGCTCACCGTCCTCGCGTCCGCGTTCACCCCGCTCATCCTCTTCACCCTCGTCTCCGTCACGGACGGCATCACCGAGGTCATCGCGGGCGGCACCAGCAGCGAGACCGACCAGTTCTTCGGGAACTTCTCCGCGGCGCTGAAGAAGGGCACCGACATCGGCGGCGGGCCGATCATGCTGATCGTCGTCTCGCTCGTCACCATCGTGGCCGCCGGCATCCTCTATCTGGAACTGTTCATCCGGGCCGTCCTCCTCTACGTCGGCGCCCTCCTCGGCGTCGTCGTCTACTCGGGACTCGTCGACAAGAACCTGTGGGGCAATGTCCGCCGCTGGGCCGGGATCATGATCGCGATCATCCTGGTCAAGCCCGTGATCGTCATCGTGCTGGGCCTCGCGGGCGCGCTCGCGGGCGACGACGGACCCGACTCGTTCTCCGCCGTCGTCTCCGGCCTCGCGATCATCATCCTGGCCATCTTCGCCTCCGCGATGATCTACCGCTTCGTCCCCGGCTTCGGCGACGAGATCGCGGCCTCCCGCAACAACCGCATCCAGAACAGCGCCGAGAGCCGCGCCGCCGCCGTCATCAGCTCCCCCGCGGCCCTCGTCTCCCAAGGCATCAAGACACACAGCTCCCGAGGCAACGGAGGCGGCGACGGCGGCAGCCAAGGCGGAGGCGGTGCCCGCCCCGCCAACCCCGTAGGCGGTGGCGTCGCCGCCCACAGCAGCCGGCCAACCGGCCCCGCGCCGGCCAAGGGAAACACCGCCCCACCGCCCCGTAACAGCCCGTCCGGCGGCACCCCGCACAGCAACCGCAAGAGCACAGGAGGTGGCGGGCGGTGACGACCCAGTCCCATCCCATCGCGCCCCGCCGTACGTATCTCATCGGTCGGGCCCGGCCGAACGCGATCGTCGGCAAGAACCGCGAGACCGGCGAGATCGCCCTGATCATCGCCGGCGCGTTCCTCGGCATGATGTGCGGGCTGCTGGTCCCCGTCCTCACCCTGCGCATCGTCCTGCTGATGGGCTTCCCGCTGCTCGCCCTGGCCGCGGTCTACGTCCCGTACAAGCACCGCACGTTCTACAAGTGGTTCGAGATCAACCGCAGCTTCAAACGCACCCTGCGCGCCGGGACCGTCTACCGCTCCACCGCCGCCGAGGCCGGGACCCGGATCGACGGCCGCGAGGTCGAGATCGGCCCGCCCCCCGGCATCGGCCGGATCAACTGGCTCGCCGCCCCCTTCGGCCCCGACGAGATCGCCGTCCTGCTGCACGCCGACCGCCGCACCGTCACCGCCGCCATCGAGATCGAGGGCCCGGGCGTCGGCCTGCGCGACAGCGAGGACCAGGAAGCCCTCGTCGACCGCTTCGGCACGCTCCTTAAGCATGTCGCCAACGGCGACGGCTTCGTGACCCGTATCCAGATGCTCGCCCGCACCCTGCCCGCCGACCCCGACGCCCACGCCAAGGACGTCGCCCAGCGCGGCGACCAGCAGGCCGCCGGCTGGCTCCGCGAGTCCTACGAGCAGCTCCAGTCGATGGTCTCCACCTCCAGCGAGCAGCACCGCGCGTATCTCGTCGCCTGTATGCACTACACCCGCGAACTGGCCGCCGAGGGCTCCGCCATGGCCCGCGCGGCCCGCCAGGCCAGCAAGTCCCGCAAGCTCGACAAGGACGCCGGCCTCGCCGTCGTCATGGCCCGCGAGCTGACCGACATCTGCGCGCGGCTCGCCGAGGCCGACATCCGGGTCCGGCAGCCGCTCGGCCAGGGCCGGCTGGCCTCCCTCGTCCACTCCATGTACGACCCGGACCACCCCATCGACCACATCCAGGCGATGACCAAGCGCAACGCCTGGCCCGCCGAACTCGACGCCATGGAGCCCACCTACCTCCAGGCCAAGACCCGCGAGTCCTCCACCCGGGCGCCCTGGTGCCACTCCACCGCCTGGGTGAAGGAATGGCCGATGACCCCCGTCGGCGTCAACTTCCTGGCGCCGCTGCTCGTCCACACCCCCGATGTGATCCGTACCGTCGCGGTCACCATGGATCTCGAACCCACCGAAGTCGCCATCGAGCGCATGCTCACCGAGAAGACCAACGACGAGGCCGACGCCAGCCGCGCCGCCAAGATGAACCGCACCGTCGACCCGCGCGACATCGCCGCGCACGGACGGCTCGACCAGCGGGGTGAAGATCTCGCCAGCGGCGCGGCGGGCGTCAACCTCGTCGGGTACATCACGGTGTCGTCCCGCTCGCCCGAAGCCCTGGCCAGGGACAAGCGGACGATCAGAGCCTCGGCGGGCAAGTCGTACCTGAAGCTGGAGTGGTGCGACCGCGAGCACCACCGGGCCTTTGTGAACACCTTGCCGTTCGCGACCGGCATCCGCCGTTAGGGGCCTTGATCCTCATGCGAGATCCGCTGTCCGCCGTCACCGAGGCGTTCACGGCCTTCATCCTCGGCAAGGTCGAGACGACCCGGCTGCCCGTCCGCACCTCCACGGGCCAGGCCCAGGCCGTCTATCTGCCGACCGCCGCCCCCGGCCTCGGCGACTCGGGCGTCATCATCGGCCGTGAGGTCTACAGCGGAAAGGGCTATATCTACGACCCGTTCCAGCTCTACGGCCAGCAGCTCCCCGCCCCCCACTGGCTGGTCCTCGGCGAGTCCGGCAACGGCAAGTCGGCGCTGGAGAAGACCTATGTACTGCGCCAGCTCCGCTTCCGGGACCGCCAGGTCGTCGTCCTCGACGCCCAGGGCGAGGACGGCGTCGGCGAATGGAACCTCATCGCGCAGGAGCTGGGAATAACCCCCATCCGGCTCGACCCGATGACCGCGATGGACGACGGCATCCGGCTCAACCCGCTGGACCCCGCGATCACCTCCACGGGCCAGCTCGCCCTGCTCCGTACGATCATCGAAGTCGCCATGGGCCACGGCCTGGACGAGCGCTCCGGCTTCGCCCTCAAGGTCGCCCACGCCTACGTCAACGAGACGATCACCGACCGGCAGCCGGTCCTCACCGATATCGTCGAGCAGCTCCGCCACCCGGAACCGGAGTCGGCGGAAGCGATGAACGTCGACATAGACGATGTACGGGCCTGGGGCCTGGATGTCGCCCTCGTCCTGGACCGGCTGGTCGACGGCGACCTGCGCGGCATGTTCGACGGCCCGACGACCGTCGGCATCGACCTCGACGCGCCCCTGATCGTCTTCGACCTCTCCCATATCGACCGCAACTCGATCGCGATGCCGATCCTGATGGCGATCGTCGGCGTCTGGCTGGAGCACACCTGGATCCGCCCCGACCGGAAGAAGCGCATCTTCCTGGTCGAGGAGGCATGGCACATCATCAACAGCCCCTTCGTCGCCCAGCTCTTCCAGCGGCTGCTGAAGTTCGGCCGCAGGCTCGGTCTCTCCTTCGTCGCCGTCGTCCACCATCTCTCCGATGTCGTCGACGGAGCAGCCGCCAGAGAAGCCGCCGCCATCCTCAAGATGGCGTCCACCCGCACGATCTACGCCCAGAAGGCCGACGAGGCCAGATCCACCGGACGGGTCCTCGGCCTGCCCCGCTGGGCCGTCGAGATCATCCCGACCCTCACCCCCGGTATCGCGGTCTGGGACGTCAACGGCAATGTCCAGGTGGTCAAACACCTGATCACCGAGGCGGAACGGCCACTCGTCTTCACCGACCGGGCCATGACCGAATCCTCGGGACCCGCCCTGCCCGAGGACGTAGCAGCCGCGGAGTGGGAGGCGGAGCAGCGCGCGGCCAGGATCGAACGGCAACAGCAGCTGGACGAGTCCTCCGAGTCGACGGTGGCATGAGATGGGGCACGGCCGCCGTCACGAGGGACAGGGACAGAGGCAGGGACAAGGCAGCGGAGGCGTCCCGGACGGCCTGCTGATCGGTCTGCTCGCGCTGGGGTTCGCCCTGCTGATACTGGCCTGGACCGCGACCGGCTTCGCGGGCCTCCTCGCCCACGGCGGCTGGCCGGCGGACGTGACCTTCAAGAACGCGCCCATGGCCGTCCGCTCCCTCATCTCCTCCCCCAAGGATCTGCCCGCCGCCTGGCCGGACACGCCCCCCGGGGAGCTGTCGGGGTACGGACTGTTCTGGGGGATCGCGATCAGCGAGCTGATGGTGCTCGCCGTCCTCACGGTGTTCACCCTGGGGACTCTGGCGCGCTGGAAGGCCGTACGTGCCGCACGCCGCGAGGCCCGCATCGCCGGACCCCCGGCCCCTGCCGACCCCATCGAACAGCGCCCGGCCGCCGCCCCCGCGCCCAAGGCCGAGCCCTCGCGCCCCCAGGCGGCCACCGGCGTCTGGGACCCCTACGGCACCACCGCGTCCCCGGCCGGGTCGACTCAGCCACCTGGCCCCGCCGACCCTGCGCACCCGTCCGCTCTCGCCAAGTCCTCGCATCCGTCCGCTCCCGCCACCCCGGCGCGCGGGCCTGCCTCCGCCGAGCCCTCCGAGCCCTCACCGGTGTCACGGCCCCCGGGTGACGGCCTCAACGCCCCGGTGCCCTCCGCCACCCCGGCGCAACCGCACCGGCCGGCCGGTGCGCCGGACAGCTCCCCGCTCCTGGAACACACCACGCTCCCCGCACCGCGCGCGCCCCGGCTGCTCTACGGCGACCCCGCGACCCGTCGCCCGACCACCATCCAGGCGGTCCTCGACGCCGAGGGCCCCGCCCTCGTCATCACCTCCGACCCCAGCGTCTGGTCCGCCACCAAGGACGCCCGCGCCAAGCTCGGCCCCGTACTCGTCTACGACCCCGGCCACCTCTGCGACACTCCCGGCCGCCTCCACTGGTCCCCCACCACCCGCTGCGAGAACGCCGAGACCGCCGCCGGCCGCGCCACCGCCCTGCTCGCGCCGGTACGGCCCCGGGCCCTGCTCGACGCCGCGATGGCCGACACCGCCGAGACCCTCCTCCGCTGCTGGCTGCACGCCGCCGCCGTGGACGGCCGCCCGTTCAAACAGGTCCACCGCTGGGCACAGGGCATCGCCGTCCAGGACGCCGTACGCATCCTCCGCACGCACCCCAAGGCCACCGCCGGGCTCGCCGGACTCCTTGAATCCGCTCTCACCGCCCATGCCGAACGGCGGGAAATCGCCCAGCAACTGGTGGCCCGAGCGCTCTCCTCGCTGTCCTCGATCCATATCCGCGAGGCATGCACCCCGAACCGAACCGACACGCTCACCCTCGAATCGTTCGCGGACGAAGGGGGCACCCTCTATCTGGTGGGGGAACCCATCGAGGACCCCCGATCCCATCCGGGGGCGATGCCGCTGCTCACCGCACTGGCCTCGGACGTGGTCGAGAGCGCCCGCCGCAGGGCCGCCCGGTCATCCGCCGGCCGGCTCGACCCGCCGATGACGCTCATCCTCGACGACGTCGCCGCCGTGGCCCCCCTCCCACTGCTCCCTGATCTGCTGGCAACCGGCCAGGACAAGGGCTTGCCGACCCTGGTCCTGCTCCGCTCGGCCGAACAGGCCCGCGCCCGCTGGCCGGAACCACTGATCCAGTAGCCGCCGACCAGCCGTCGATCAGCCGTCGATCCCCGCGTCAGGGAGCAGACACACCGCCGCCCGGCCCGCGCCGGATCTCCAACTCCAGATCCCGCCCGCCCAGTCCCCCGGCTCATACACGAAGGACCCGCTCTCCAGGAACCCGAACCGCCGGTAGAACGCCGCAGCCCGCTCGTTCCGATCATCCGGCATAATGCAAAAAGC
>NZ_JBSGUP010000268.1:0-10441 GCF_053607985.1 Streptomyces sp. NPDC055078 | reverse complement strand
CTGCGGGCGCGGTCGGCGGATTCGGTGGAGTGGGTGGGGCTGCGGTTGTCGCTGGTGGACTGCGAGTTCAAGGTGCTGAGCCCCTCCTACCTCGTCTCCTATCTGTCCCGCCTCGCCACCCGGCTGACCCACGCGTCGACGCCCTGACCCGGGTGCTCGCGGCCTTGTACGGCGGCCCCGGCGCCCCGGCCCCGTACAAGGAAAAGCCCGTAGAAGGAAAAGCCCGTACAAGGAAAAGAAGGAAGAGAAGGACCCCGAGACCGGGGGGAGGGCCTCGGGGTCCGCTTGGGGGGCGCCGGGTCAGGCCGCCGCGTCGAAGCCCGTGTCCCTCGCCATGCGCTTCAGCTCCAGCAGCGCGTGCTTCTCGATCTGGCGGATCCGCTCCCGCGTCAGGCCGTGCTCCTTCCCGACCTCCGTCAGCGTCCGCTCCCGCCCGTCCATGATTCCGTACCGCATCCGGATGATGGACGCCGTCCGCTGGTCGAGCTTGCCGATCAGATCCTCAAGCCCCTCGCTGCGCAGCAGCGTCAGCACCGACTGCTCGGGCGACACCGCGGAGGTGTCCTCCAGCAGATCGCCGAACTGGGTCTCACCGGCGTCGTCCACCGCCATGTTCAGGCTGACCGGGTCGCGCGCCCAGTCGAGGACATCGGTGACCCGCTCGGGTGTCGAACCCAGCTCCTCCGCGACCTCCGTCGGCTCGGGGTCCCGGCCCTTCTCGCGGTTGAACTCCCGCTGCACCCGGCGGATACGGCCCAGCTCCTCCACGAGGTGGACAGGAAGCCGGATGGTGCGGGACTGGTCGGCTATGGAGCGGGTGATCGCCTGACGGATCCACCAGGTGGCATACGTCGAGAACTTGAAGCCCTTCGCGTAGTCGAACTTCTCGACCGCGCGGACCAGGCCCGCATTCCCCTCCTGGATCAGGTCGAGCAGAGGCAGACCACTGCGCGGATAGCGCCGGGCGACCGCCACGACCAGCCGGAGGTTGGACCGGATGAAGACATCCTTCGCCCGCTCGCCCTCGGCCACCAGGGCCTCAAGCTCCTCGCGCGTGGCTCCGCCGGCTTCGCTCTCCACCTCTTTCTCAAGGATCTGCCGGGCATACACTCCCGCTTCGATGGTCTGTGACAGCTCGACCTCCTTCGCGGCGTCGAGCAGCGGCGTACGCGCGATCTCGTCGAGGTACATGCCGACCAGGTCGCGGTCGGCGATCTCCCCGCCCACTGCGCGAACGCTGCTTGCCCGGTCGGCTGTCCCCTTGGTTTCGGACTGGCGACGGGCGACGGCACGGGTTGCCATGCGAGCTCCCTTGCTGAGTAGGTCGCGACACCCTCCCGGGTGCCCTGCATCCGATGGAATCAACGACTGGAATCCGGACAGAATTCCCCAGCCGTACTTCAATTTTCCCGATCTTGCAGTACCCTGTCCGGCCACCATGGGGAGGGCAGATGCCCGTAGAACGTACAGAGGTCCAGGTCAGGCCCGGCACAGAAGCCGATCTCAAGGCTCTGACAGCGCTCTACAACCACTACATCCGCGAGACGCCCATCACATTCGACACCATCGCCTTCACCCCTGAGGAACGCGTCCCCTGGTTGCGTTCCCACCCTGAAGACGGCCCCCACCGCCTTCTGGTTGCTCGGGATGTCCGAAATGCCGATGCCCCGGCCGAGATGCCGCGCACCGCACGGCCCAGGACGCCGCGCACCACCCGGCCCGAGACGCCCCGCACCGCACGCCCCGAGGCACCCCGCACCGCACGGCCCAGGACGCCCGTGTCCACCGATGTGCGAGGAGGCGCTCCGGACCGGCTTCCCACGGCTTCCCCCGCCGAACCCCCCTGGGCCGGACTCCTCGGTTATGCGACCAGCGGCCCCCTCCGCCCGAAGGCCGCCTACTCCACCTCCGTCGAGGTCAGCGTCTACTGCGCCCCCGAGGCCGCCGGCCGCGGTATCGGCACGCTCCTCTACACGTCGCTCTTCGACGCTCTGGCGGAGGAGGACGTCCACCGCGCCTACGCGGGCATCACCCAGCCCAACGAGGCGTCGGTCCGGCTGCACACCCGCTTCGGCTTCCGCCCGATCGGGACGTACGGCGAAGTGGGCCGTAAGTTCGGCCGCTACTGGGACATCACCTGGTACGAGAAGTCACTCGGCCCGGGGGCGTAAGGCCGGGGGCGTAGGGCCGGGCCCGTAAACCGGGCCGAGAGGTGCGGGGCCTCGGCCCGGGTTCCGGAGCCCCCGACCATGGGCAGGGTCCTCACCCGTAGCCCCGTAGCCCCGTAGCCGAAGGGTCAGCCGAACTGCACCGAGCGCTTCGCCAGCCCCATCCAGAAGCCGTCGATCACACTCCGCCCGTCCTTCAGCTCCCCCTCCGACGCCCCCAGGGTGACGAAGAGGGGGGCGAAGTGCTCGGTCCGGGGGTGGGCCAGCCGCCCGGCGGGGGACTTGTTCTCGAAGTCGAGCAGCGCGTCCACATCGGCCGCCGCCAGCGCCCGCCGGCCCCAGTCGTCGAACTCCGCCGACCAGCCGGGCGTCCCGCCCTGCCGCAGCGCCGCCAGATTGTGGGTGAAGAAGCCGCTGCCGACGATCAGTACGCCCTCGTCGCGCAGCGGAGCCAGCTTGCGCCCGATCTCCATCAGCCGGCGCGGGTCGAGGGTCGGCATGGAGATCTGGAGTACGGGAATGTCCGCCCCCGGGTACATCTCGACCAGCGGGACGTACGCGCCGTGGTCGAGACCCCGGTCCGGGATGTCCTGTACGGGGGTCCCGGCGCCGCGCAGCAGTTTCCGTACGGAATCGGCGAGCCGGGGCGCTCCCGGGGCCGCGTACCGCACGGCGTAGTAGTGCTCGGGGAACCCCCAGAAGTCGTACACGAGCGGCACCGTCCCGGTCGCGCCGATCGCCAGCGGGGCCTCCTCCCAGTGGGCGGAGACCATCAGGATCGCCTTGGGGCGCGGCAGACCGGCGGCCCAGGCGGCGAGTTCGCCGGGCCAGACGGGGTCGTCGGCGAGCGGCGGAGCGCCGTGCGAGAGGTAGAGGGCGGGCATCCGCTCCGGCGCCGGGGTGGTGGGGGTGGTGGTGGTCATCAGAGGGACTCCGATCTGCCTGAGCCGTCGGCCTCGGCTCCCGATATGGGCCGTCGACCCGAGCTGTCGGCTTCGGCGGTCCTTGAACCGTTGGCCTCAGCCGTACATCAGCCCGTTGTCCGAACGAGGATTTCACTTGAAACTTCAAGCTACAGCTCACACTAGACCTACATAGTTAAACTTTCAAGAACTGGTCTTAGAGTGGAGATATGAACACGGCTTCCACCGGCGGAGGCCGGCGCGACCCGCGCTGGCTCACCGAAGACGAACAGCACGTCTGGCGTGCCTATATCCACGCGACCATGCTCCTCGACGACCATCTCGACCGCCAGCTCCAGCGTGACGCCGGGTTGCCGCATATCTACTACGCCCTGCTGGTTCAGCTCTCCCAGGCGCCGCGCCGCCGCAGGCGGATGACCGAACTGGCCATCGCCCTGAAGATCACCCGCTCCCGGCTCTCCCACGCCGTCGCCCGGCTGGAGAAGAACGGCTGGGTGCGCCGCGAGGACTGCCCGTCCGACAAGCGCGGACAGAACACGGTGCTGACGGACGAGGGGTACGAGGTGCTGAAGCGGGCCGCGCCCGGCCATGTCGAGGCGGTACGCCAGGCCATGTTCGACCGGCTCACCCCGGAGCAGGTCCAGCAGCTCGGCGAGATCATGCGCATCCTGGCGGAGGGGCTCCAGCCCCAGGACTCGGCCGCGGATCTGCCCTGGCTGCGCTGAGCCACACGTACCGCCTGGGCTGCGCGTACGCCAGGGCTGCGCGTACCCGCCTGGGCTGCACGTATGTACCGCCTGGAGTGCACGTACGTACCGCCAGGGCGGCACCCCAGGAAGCATTCCGGACACGCACTCCGGGCAGGCACTCGGACACGCACTCCGGACAGGCATACGAAAGGCCCCGCCCGGAACGAATCCGGGCAGGGCCCCACGTACTGCTTCCCTTGGGTGGTCCCCCGTGACCGGTGGTCCCCCGTAGCCGCGTCGGCGCACGACGACGGGACGTCCGTGCGCTACGACGCGAGGTCAGTGGGCTACGACGGGAATGCGCACCTCGTCCTCGGTGTCGTCCCCCGACGCCGCGGGCGAGCCCATGTCCGGCCGCCCGGCGGTGATCATCGTGGCCGCGATGGCCGCCGCCAGCACCAGGATGCCGACCGCCCACCAGATCGCGGACGAGAAGCCGTGCACCATGGCCTCCATCTGGAGCAGCTTCGGGTCGGTCGCTCCCGCCGCGTTCGAGGCGATGTACGAGGTGGTCGCCGAGGCGGCGATCGTGTTCAGCAGCGCCGTACCGATCGCGCCGCCGACCTGCTGCGAGGTGTTGACCATCGCGGAGGCGACACCGGAGTCGACCGGGTTCACCCCGTGCGTCGCCAGGGACATCGCCGGCATGAAGGACGAGCCGATGCCCAGGCCCAGCAGCAGCTGCGCGGGCATGATCAGACCCCAGTACGAGCTGCCGATCTCCAGTTGCGTCAGCAGCAGCATGCCGACCGCCGCGACCAGGAAGCCGGGGCCCATCAGCATCCGGGGCGGGACGCGGGTCATCAGCCGGGTCCCGATCTGGGTCGAGCCGATGATCATGCCCACGACCATGGGCATAAAGGCGAAGCCGGTCATGACCGGTGAGTAGTCCTCCACGATCTGGAGGTAGAAGGTCAGGAAGAGGAACAGCCCGAACATCGTGATGACCGCGAGCCCCAGCGAGAGATAGACCCCCGCGCGGTTGCGTTCGGTGAGCACGCGCAGCGGCAGCAGCGGAGCCTTGACCTTCGACTCCACGATGACGAACGCGGCCAGCAGAACGGCGGAGATGACGAACATGCCCACCGTCAGACCGTCCGACCAGCCGGAGTGCTCGGCGCGCGTGAAGCCGTAGACCAGCGCCACCAGACCGAGTGTGGACAGGACCACGCCGGGGATGTCGAGCGAGGAGCGGTTGCGCGCGCTCTGCGGCTCATGGATCACGAAGTACGCGCCGACGGCGGCGACGACGGCGAACGGGATGTTGACGTAGAACGTCCAGCGCCAGTTCAGGTACTCGGTGAGTACGCCGCCCAGCAGCAGGCCGACCGCGGCGCCGCCACCGGCGATCGCGCCGTAGATGCCGAACGCCTTGGCGCGCTCCTTGGCATCGGTGAACATCACCGCGAGCAGCGAGAGCGCGGCGGGCGCGAGCAGTGCGCCGAAGGCACCCTGCAGGGCACGGGAGCCCAGCATCATCGCCTCGTTGGTCGCGGCGCCACCGAGCGCGGAGGCGGCGGCGAAGCCGGCCAGTCCGACCACGAAGGTGCGCTTACGGCCCCAGAGGTCGGCGATCCGGCCGCCGAAGAGCAGCAGTCCACCGAAGGCGAGGGCGTAGGCCGTGATGACCCACTGCCGGTTTCCGTCGGAGATGCCCAGGTCCTGCTGCGCCGTGGGCAGCGCGATGTTCACGATCGTCGAGTCGAGCACCACCATCAGCTGCGCCAGGGCGATGAAGACCAGCGCTTTCCAGCGGTTCGGATCGGGTGGGGCTATGTCGAGTGTTTTTGGCATGGGTCGAGCCACCTAAGGGATGTGGAACGGTCAAAACGGTCACGTACGGGTTGTCGTCGCCCTACGGCTGTGACGCGCTGCTGAGCTGCGACGTACTACTGCTGGGTTGTGAGGTACTGCCGGGCTGTGAGGTGCCGCCGCTACTGCGTAGTGCGAAGTGCGGCTGACGTACGGCTGGCGTACGGCTGACGCGCTGCCGTAGCAGGTCGTCCCGCTGTGGCAGACGCCCCGGCTCCATCGGCGGGGCCCCCGGCACACATCCATGCGGTACGTCAGGGCTGCTCCGGGCTGGTTCATGGCTCCATGCTGCTCCGCAGGTCTTTCAGAGTCGCCGCCCTGCCCGGCAGCTCGGAGCGCGCGGGCGCTTCGAGGCCGTCCAGGAACAGCTGCAGATGACGGTGGACGAATCGGTCGATATGGAGGCAGCCGAGGCCCGGAAGGGGCCGGGCGAGCCGGGAGAGAGCGACCAGGAGATCCCCGACGGCGATGTCGGCACGCATCCGGCCGGCCGACTGCGCCCGCTCCATGAGGCCCTCCACAGCCGCTTCGAGCCGCAGCCGCGCGTCGTCCAGGCCGGGATGGTCGGTGTCGAAGCCGCCGGAGAGCATCGGGCAGAGGGCCCCGATCCGCTCGTCCGACGCCGCGTGGACGAAGCGGCGTACGGCGTCGAAGGGGTCGGATTCCCTGGCCGCCGCCTCCGCCGCCAGCTCGGTGCTGCGGGCGATGACGTAGAGGACGACCTCGTGGATCAGCACGGTGCGGTCGGCGAAGTGCCGGTAGAGCGTGGCATTGCCGACGCCCGCGCGGCGGGCGATCTCATCGAGCGGTACGGCGGGCCCGAACTCCACGAACATGTCCCGCGCGGCCGTCACGATCCGCTCGCGGTTGCGCAGGGCGTCCGCACGCGGCCGTGGGACGTGGCCCACCTCACCCCGGGGCATCTCACCCCGGCGTGTCTGGGCGTCACGGCAGTCATGGGAGCCATGGGCACCGGCCGGTCGCGACTCACCCCGGCGCCTTCCGGCATCGCGCACCGCGACGCCGAACTCTTCGCGGCCGGACTCCCCGACCGGGCGCGCTTCGACTGCATACGCTTCGACCTGGTGCGCTTCGGCTCCGCCCGCTTCGACACCTTCGTACGGCTCGACACCTTCGCGCGCTTCGACGACTCCGTACGGCTCGACGACTTCACCTGCCTCGACGACTCCGTACAGCTCGACGACTTCACCTGCCTCGACGACTCCGTACGGCTCAACGGCTCCGTACACCTCGGCGACTCCGTACGGCTCAACGGCTCCGTACGGCTCGGCGACGTCGTGCGCTCCGGCCTGGTGCGCGGTGGTGTGACACGCATCGGCGCCCGCAACGGCGTCCGCACCCGCATCGGCACCCGCGTCGGCGACGGCGCTCATGGTTCCCCCCTCCCTCTCGTCTCTCCCGCACAAAACGGGGACTGGCTCCCCGCTTCAGCGGGCACAGGTGCAAACGGGGAAACGATCCCCGTTTATTTCCCGTACGCGCTGTGACCCGCATCACTCTCCGTGGTGGGCGGCTCCACGAACGGCCCACTCCGCGCGCGGCGCGACCCCACCCGCCACAGGCTGATCGCACAGAGCGCAGCCAGGGCCCGGCCGGCTGCCGCGGCCCCGAAGGCGGTTGCATGCAGCACAGACGCCACCGGATACGCAGGACGGGCGGCACCCGTCGCCTCGGCGGACTCGCCGCCCTCACGGCCCTCTCCTTCGCCGCCCTGACCACGGCCAGCGCCACCCTCCCCGCCCCCACCCGGGCCTCGGCGGGACCGGTCGCGACGGCCGGCGAGGCCGGGCTCGGACCGTGCCGTATCCCCGCCGCGCTGGGCATCCAGATGTCGGAGGGCCTGCCGACCCCGTCCGGCTTCTCCCCCTCGACCGGTGAGGTCCACGCCCTCAACCTCATGATCGACTTCCCGGACGCGGAGGGCGCGGGGCGGGCGCTGGACCGGCTCGGGGAGTTCTTCCCGCAGACGTCGGACTGGTTCAGGACCAGTTCGTACGGCCGCCTCAGCTATCAGCCGCACGCGCCCGTCACCGACTGGCTGCGGATGCCCCTGCCGTTCACGGAGTACGGGATAGAGCGCGGCTCCGCCTACGAACCCGGGTACCGCAAGCTCGTCCAGGACATCATCACGGTCGCCGACCCCGAGGTCGACTTCAGCGCGTACGACCTGGTCAACATACTGGTGACCCCCAACGCGGGGCCCTCCGCGCTGGACACCGTGCTCTCCGTGACCTTCTCCGGCAACCCCGACGCCCCGGTCGCGGACGGCGTCCCGCTCGCCAACGCGTCCTTCGTCTACAGCCGCCAGGACGACGGCTCGGGGTCGTACTCCGAAACCGGGTACCGCGTACTGCCCCATGAGAACGGCCATGTCTTCGGCCTGCCCGACCTCTACACCTCCGAGGGCGGCGGCACGGTCGGCCACTGGGACATCATGTCCGAGGACTGGGGAGCGAACAACGATCTCCTCGGCTGGCACAAATGGAAACTGGGCTGGCTGGACTCCGCCCAGATCAGCTGTGTGTCCACCCCCGGCACCGCCGAATACACCCTCACCCCGCTCGCCACCCGCGGCGGGGCGAAGATGGTGTTCGTACCGCTCACCGACGACTCGGGGTACGCCGTCGAGGTACGCACCCGGGCGGGCAACGACGAGGCCGTCTGCCGGCCCGGCGTACTGATCTACCGCGTCGAGGCCGGTATCGACACCGGCCAGGGCCCCGTGACGGTCTCGGACAGCGAGCGCGACAGCGGAGGCTGCACCCGGCGGCCCAATGTGCACGCGGAGCTGTCGGACGCCCCCTACCGGCCCGGCGAATCGTTCACCGACCGGAAGCACGGCGTCCGCATCTCGGTCGTCCACGAGGCCGACGGCGCCCACAAGGTCCGCGTCACCCGCTCCTGAACTCCCTGTCCCGCCGTAGAGCCCCATAGAGAAAACACCCCGTCCCCCGCGCGTATACATACGTGGCTCAGCACCCCCGCGCCCACGCCTGGCATATACGTGGTTCAACGCCCCCCGGCCCGCCCCGCGTGGCTCAGCCACCACCCCGCCCGACGACGGTGACCCACCCGTCCCGTACGGCGGCCAGATCACCGGTCCTGAACCAGCCGTCCCGGAACGCCTCGGCCGTCGACTCCTCGTCGCGCCAGTACCCGCGTACGAGGGACTGCCCGCGCAACCACAGCTCCCCGGTCCCGCCCTCGGGCAGCTCCTCCCCGCCCGGCCCGGTGATCCTCACCTCCACATCGGGCGCGGCCCGGTAGGTGTTCCCCGTGCCGACGAGGACGTATCCGCAGGTCTCCGCCGCCCCGTACCCCGTCCATGCCTCGACGGCCCCAGGCCCCGGCGCAGGCCCTCCTCGCGCCCCCGCTCCAGCCCTCGAACCATGCTCGGCCACCGCCACCGTCACCATCGCAGCGACCAGTGTCTCCGTGCCGCCACCGGCCCGCCGGGCGGCCTCCCGCAGGTCCCGTACGGTGTCCGGCGTCCCGGAGAAGTGGGTGACCCGGTGTTCGCCGACGAGGGCGAGAGCGTCCGCCGCGTCCCATTCCGGCATGAGTACGAGGGTGCCTCCGACGCCCATGACCCAGTACACCGCCGTGAACGCGCCCGGCTCCGGGAACGGCATCGCCATGAGCACCACGGGCGCGGGCCCCAGCCCGGGCAGCCGCCCACTCTCAAGGGCGGCCACCGTCGCATGAAACCGCGGCGCGACCGTCGCCCCGGCCTGCGCGAACTGCGTGGCCACCGCACCCCGGAGCCGCCCCCCGGCCCCCGCCGTATAGACGATCGTCGCCCCGTCCTCGGCCCGCACCTCGACGGCGGGCGGCGCACCATGGGGATCAGGCGCCCCGAAGTCCTCGTACCGGTCAACCCCGTCCTCCCACCCGCTCCCCCTGTGGAACACAACGGCCCGCGCCCCGGCCCTCCTCCGCCAGTCCTCAACCTCGGGCAACATCTCCTTGGGCAACACCTTCCCGTCGACCAGCAGCACCCCCGGCGCACAGTCGTCGAGCGCACACACCAGCTCCTCCGCACTCCACCGCACATCCAGCGGCACCGCCACCAGCCCGGCCAACTGCGCTGCCCAGAAAACGATCTGCCACTCCGGACAGTTCCCCATCACCAGCGCGGCCCGCTCTCCCGGCCGCAGCCCGTACTCCTCCACGAACCGCCGCGCGAGCGCCGCCGCGGCGGCGAAGAACTCCCGGTAGGTCCAGCTCCCGCCCGCACCGACCAGAAAAACCTGATCCCCGAAGCCCCACACCGCCTCCACGAACTCCTTGAGCGTCCGCGGCCCCTCCGCGTAACACAGCCCACCCCCCTCCCCCCGCACAACAGCAAACGGCGCACCGTCCCCCGTCAACCTCCCCTCAACCCCGCGCCCCCCATCTCCCCCACTACCCCGGCCCCCCGCGAAACCTCCTCGCCCCTCCGACACAGCCACACCCCTCTCTCCCCGGCCACTCACCGGAACCGAACCCACCCACAATCCGCCGGCGACGCTATGGGCATGCCCTACCGCCGTCAACGCACGTCCCGGCGCACCGGGGGTGTCACCGAGGCCGCTCACCCGCGCGCAAGCCCGTGATCAACTGTCTCGGACGATGAGGTACCACCCGCTACACTGTCGGGCATCGCCTTCGTAGCTCAGGGGATAGAGCACCGCTCTCCTAAAGCGGGTGTCGCAGGTTCGAATCCTGCCGGGGGCACAGCTGTGACCAGTACCGGAGCCCCGTACCAAGATCGGTACGGGGCTCCAAT
>NZ_JBSGUP010000267.1:0-10453 GCF_053607985.1 Streptomyces sp. NPDC055078 | reverse complement strand
GTCGTCGCCGTCCAGCAGCACCTGCCCGGTGTCCGGCCGCGTCAGCCCCACGGGCATGCGCGCCGTCGTCGACTTCCCCGACCCCGACTCCCCCACGATCGCCAGGGTCTCGTTCCTCTCCACGGTGAACGAGACATCGCGGACGGCCCGGTGGGAGGCCGCGCGCCCGAACAGACGGGTCGCGGCCATCGGGAAACTCATGCACAGGTTCTGGGCCCGCAGCAGCGTCATGGCCTCACCACCGCCTTCCGGTGCGCGTTCTCCGGCGCCGCCGCGAGCAGCGCCGCGGTGTACGGGTGGCCGTCCCCGGTGAACAGCTCGTCCACCGGCCCCTCCTCGATCAGCCGGCCCTCGCTCAGGACGGCCATCCGGTGGCAGGTCTCGGCGATGACGCCGAGGTCGTGGGTGACGAGCAGCAGCGCCATGCCGAACTCGTCCTGGAGTGACACGAGCAGTTCGAGGATCTGCTTCTGTACGGTCACGTCCAGCGCGGTCGTCGGCTCGTCCGCGATGAGCACCTCGGGGCGGCAGGCAAGGGCCATCGCGATCATCACCCGCTGGCGCATACCGCCGCTGAACACGTGCGGATGGTCCCGGCGCCTGCGGTCCGGGTCCGGGATACCGACGAGTTCCAGCAGCTCGGCCGTCCGGCCGGTCGCCTCCGCCGCCGACGCGCCGAGGTGGCGGCGCAGCACCTCGCCGATCTGCTCGCCCACGGTCAGGCTCGGGTTGAGGCTCGCCATCGGGTCCTGGAAGACCATGGCGACCCGTTTGCCGCGGATGTCGGCCAGCTGACGTTCCGGCAGTCCGACCAGCTCCGTGTCGCCCAGGCGCACGGAACCCGAGGTGATCCGCGCGCCGCGCGGCAGTACGCCGAGGATCGACAGCGCGGTCATCGACTTGCCGGAGCCCGACTCGCCGACGAGCCCGAGGGCCTCGCCCCGGCGCAGGGACAGCGAGACGTCCCGTACGACGGGGACCTCCCGCCCGCGTGAGCGCACGGCGACCGACAGGCCGTCCACCCGCAGTACAGGGTCGTTCATCACGTGGTCTCCCGGTCGGTGTTGGCGACGATGTCGCGAATCCGGTCGCCCGCCGCGTTGAACGCCAGGACCGCCACGAGGATCGCGAGGCCGGGCAGGATCACGAGCGACGGCACCTGGTCGAGATAGCGGACCGCGCGCTTGAGCATCGAGCCCCAGCTCGCGTCGGGCGGCTGCACACCGAGGCCGAGGAAACTCAGCCCGGCCTCGGCGAGGATGGCGTAGCCGAAGGTGAGGAACACCTTCACCAGCACGGGTGAGGCGACGTTGGGCAGGACATGCCTGCCGAGGATGCGCGCCGTCGAGCAGCCGGTGGTGACGGCGGCGTGCACATAGACGCGCTCCCGTACGTCGATCGTGGCCGCCCGGGTGACCCGCAGGAACGCGGGCGCGTAGACCAGGCCGACCGCGAGCATGGCGTTGGTGAGGCTCGGGCCGAGGGCGGTGGCGATGGCGATCGCCAGCACGAGGCCGGGGATCGACAGCGCCGCGTCCGCGATGCGCGAGACCACCATGTCCACGCCCTTGCCGAGGTAGCCGACCAGCAGGCCGGCGGGCACGCCGAGCACGGTCGCGACCGAGACCGCGAGCAGCGCGGCGCCCATCGACGCCTGGGTTCCGTGCAGGATGCGGCTCAGTACGTCCCGGCCGACCTCGTCGGTGCCGAGCCAGTGACTCGTACTCGGTCCCTGGAGGCGCTGCCCGAGGTTCTGCGCGAGCGGGTCGTGCGGGGCCAGCCACGGCGCGAGCAGCGCCACCAGCGCGAGTACGGCGAGCACCGCGAACGGCAGCACCTGCGGCCAGTGCAGGATCCGCCGCCACCAGGTGTCCGGCCGGTCCGCTTCCCGTCCGTCCGCTCCCGGTCCGTCCGCTCCCGGTCCGTCCGCTTCCGGTTTGCCCGTGTCGGGCTTGCCCGAGTCCGGCTTGCCCGCTGAGGAGAGTTGTTCGCTCATGCCCGTGCTCCCGGAGTCAGCCCACGTTGCAACAGATCCGTCGCGAGGTTCACGACGACCACGACGAGCGCGCTGACGAGCACGATGCCCTGCAGCACCGGCAGGTCCTGCCTGGTGACGGTGATCTCGGCGAGTGTGCCGACACCGGGCAGCCCGAAGACGGTCTCGACGATCACGGCGCCGCCGAGCAACTGCCCGGCCTCCAGGCCGAGCACGGTCACACACGGCATGGCGGCGTTGCGCAGCGCGTGCTTGCGCAGGACCGTGCCGGGCAGCATCCCCTTGGCACGCGCCGTGCGGATGTAGTCGGTGCCCATGGTCTGCGCCAGTGAGGCACGAAGCTGGCGCGTCGGCTCGACCGCGGCCGCCACACCGAGGGTGAGCGCGGGCAGGAACAGGTGGTACGCCCAGGGTCCGACGCCTGCGGCCAGCGGTTCGTACCCGGTCGCGGGCAGTACCGGGAACGTGAGCGCCAGCAGCAGGATGAGCAGCAGCCCGAGCCAGAACGAGGGGGTGGCGATCGCGAGCGCGGTGAACCACGAGACCCCCCGGTCGAGCAGCGAGCCGGGGCGCAGCGCGGAGGCGACCCCGCACGGCACGGCGATGAGGACCGCGATCAGCATGGCCGCGCCCGCGAGGGACAGCGTCACCGGCAGCCGGGTGGCCAGGATCTCGCTGACCGGCTGGGCGTTGAACAGCGACGTGCCGAGGTCGCCCTGTACGACACCGCCCACCCAGTCGAAGTACCGCTCCACCACCGGGTCGTCGAGGCCGAGTTGGGTGCGCACCTGGGCGATCTCCTCGCGGGACGCGTTCTCCCCCGCGATGCTCATGGCCGGGTCGCCGGGGATCAGCGCGGTCAGGCTGAAGGTGATCACCGAGACCACGAACAGCACCATGACCGCCCCGGCGATCCGCTTGATCAGGTAGGCGAGCATCGCCGATCAGCCTTTCCCGACGACCCGGACGTCGTCGTAGCCCTTGAGCAGCTGGTCGAAGTCACGGACGTCGCCGGTGGTGGCGTAGTACAGCTTCCGGTTGCAGACGGTCACGTTGTACGCCTTGTCCGCGGCATGGGTGACGATCTGCCGGTAGTCCTTCTGCTGCGCGGCGCGGTCGCCCTGGGGCGCCTTCTTCGCGAGCTGCTCGATACGCGGATCGGTGAGCTTGCCGGGGTTGTTGATCCCGCCCGCGAGATAGTCCTGCTGGGTCACCAGCTTCGGGTTCGTCGCCGCCGCCCCGCTCTGGCTGAGCAGTGCGTCGGCCTGGCCCTTGTTCTGGTAGAGGTCGAGTGACTGGTCCGCGCTCATCGGACGCAGCTTCATCCGGATGCCGACCTCCTTGAGCTGGGACTGGATCACCTCGGCGAGCTGGATGAAGGCGGTGTTGTTCCACACCAGCGCTTCGAAGGTGAATCCGTTCGGCAGCCCCGCCTGGCCGAGCAGCCGTTTCGCCTCGGCCGTGTTGCGGGCGGTCCGGCCGTCCAGTGCGGGCTCGTGGGCCCTGTGGCCCTTGGGGGCCGGCTGGACGGTCGGCCGGCAGGAGCCGGCCAGCAGGTCGGTGCTGATCGCGTCGCGGTCGACCGCGAGGTTCAGCGCCCGGCGCACCCGCACATCGTCGAACTCCGAGCGGGCGGTGTTGATGTTGAGCTGGTAGACGAGGCCGGTGAGGAACTCGTGTGTGGTCAGGTCGGCGGCGGTGGCCGTCTCGACCTGCTCGGGCCGGATCAGCGTCGCGTCGTACTGCCCCGACTGGACACCGTTGAGCCTGGTGTCGTCATCGGTGAGCAGGGACAGCTCGATTCCCTTCAGGCGCTGCGCCGAGGAGTCGTGGTAGCCGTCGAAGGCCGCGTAGACGACGGCGTCGTCACGGCGGAACGCGGTCACCTTGTACGGTCCCGAGCCGACGGGTGCCCGGGCGAGGTCGGGCTTGTCGAACGCCTTCGGGCTGATCAGCGCGCCTGCCCGGTGCGCGAACGCGCCCAGCAGATCGTCCTCGCCGCCCGTGAACCCGACGACGACCTTGTCGCCGCGGACGGTGACGTCGCCCACCATGGACAGCAGCGGTTTGGCGGTGGACCCCGGCATGGTCATCGCCCGGTCCAGGTTCGCCTTCACCGCGGCGGCGTCGACGGGGGCGCCGTCATGGAATCGCGCGCCGTCGCGGATCGTGAACACCATGGTGTCGCCTTCGCGGCTCCATGACTTCGCGATCTGCGGGGCGAACTCGCCGTTCGGCCGGACGGTGACGATGCGGTCGTAGGTGGGGAAGAGAAACAGTTCGTCCCAGGCGGTCGACGCCTTGTGCGGGTCCAGTGTGGAGGGGAAGGCGGTGTAGGCGAAACGGAACACCCCGTCGCCCTGTGTGGTGGTTTCGGCGGCCCCGCACCCGGCGACGAACGCCAGGAGCACGGTCGCGAGCGACAAACGAAGTCTGGTGAGGCTCACGACATTTCCTCCCAACACGCGCGGCCCATCCGCGCGATGTGTGCTCGTGCCGCGGCCACGCCGGGAAGACCGTCCGGCATGGTCCGCGGTACTTCGTCCGTGTAGACGGCGAGCACGTAACGCGGCTCGCCGTCGGCGTAGAACACCCCCACATCGCTCACGTCGCGCCAGCCGACGCCGGTCTTGTTGGCGACGTCCACGTCGTGTGGGAGCAGTGCGGGCAGTGCGTCGCGGTACTGCTGACGCCGGAGCAGGCCGAGCGCGAACGCGCATGTGTCCACCGAGCAGCCGAGCGCGCTGTCGGCGGTGACGATCGCCTCCAGGAGGCGCACCTGGTCGGCCGGCGTCGTGTAGTTGGTCGCGGTGACCTCGTGGTCACCGTCCAGGTCGGGGATCAGCGCGTGGCGGTGACCGGTGCCCGCCATGCCGAGCGCGCCGCACAGGTCGCGCACGGCGTCGAGCCCGACCAGGCGCACGACGTGGGCGGTGCTGAGGTTGTCGCTGACGATGATCATGAGGGTGAGCACCTCGCCCAGGCTGAGTTCGAGCCCCGGGCGCAGGTGTTGCAGCAGGCCGGAGTGCACCTGATCGCGGTAGGTCTCGTTGATGTTCACGCGCTGATCGAGGCTGAGTTCACCGCGCTGCACCGCGCGCAGCGCCGCCATCAGGATCGCGATCTTGCGCGTGCTCGCGGCGGGCACGGGCCGGTCACCGGCCTCCGCGAGGCGGATGCCCTCGCGCAGGTCGGCGAACGCCCAGCCGGTGTGAAAGGGCGCGGCTGCGGAGACCTCCCGCAATCGTGCTTCCAGGTGAAAGTGATCTGCGACACGCATGGCGAGGAAGATATGCCAAAACGTATTGGCACACAAGCCCCCTGCATCTGGATAAGCTGTGCGGCATGGCAACAAGGCAGCCGAGACCCGGCATCCGCGAGGTGGCGAGCGCGGCCGGCGTCTCGGTGACGACGGTGTCGCACGCGCTGAACAACAAGGGGCGCGTGGACATCGGGACCCGCCGGCGGATCGCCGCCGTCGCGGCGGAACTCGGCTACCGGCCCAACCGGAACGCCCGCAGCCTGCGCTCCGGGCGCACCGACACGATCGCGCTGCTCCTGCCGCTGCAGACCGACCGGCAGCCACGGCAGCCGATCTTCCAGATCGACTACTACCTGGAGCTCACCGTGGCGTCCGTCGAGGCCGCGTTCGAGCACAACCAGGCCCTGGTCCAGCTGCCGCCGCTGCGCACGCTGGACGATCTGCGGCGGTTCGCCATCGACGGAGCGGTGGTCGTCGACCCGGTGTACGAGGACCCCCGGACCGGCATGTTCGCCGAACTCGGCCTGCCGGTCGTCACGATCGGCAGGGACCTCTCCCGCGAGGACGATCCGTGGTGGGTCGCGGCGGACAACGCGCGCAGCACCCGTCTGGTGCTCGACCATCTCGCCGATCAGGGCGCCCGGCGCGTGGCGATGCTGTCCGTCGACATCGACTGGTCGTGGTTCGCCGACGCCGAGCAGGAGTACCGGCAGTGGTGCGAGGAGCGGGACCAGGAACCGATGCTCATCCTCGCCCCGCCCACGAAGACACCGGAGACCATCCGCACGGCGGCGGCCAGGCTGTTCGACGAGCCCCGGCGCCCCGACGCCGTCCTCGTACTGCCGCAGTGGCTGGCCAACGGGATCGTCCAGGGCGCGCATCTGCGGAACCTGTCGATTCCCGCGGATCTGCTCGTCGCCGTCGGCGTGGACAGCGACCAGGCCCAGTCCACCGAACCCGCGCTGACCGCGGTCGATCTGAACCCCAAACAGACCGCGATCAGCGCGGTCAACCTGCTGCTGGAACGCATCGACGGCGCCAGAGGCGAAGGGCCGGTCTCGATCAGGCCGATCCTGCGTGCCCGCGGTTCGACAAAGCGAGGCACGGGCCGGCCGGGGAAACACCGGCCGCCCGAGCCCGGCCCTTCCCGGCCTCACTGACCTCGGGCAGCCCGGAGAGCGCCCGTCCCGTCGGAGTCCCCCGCCGACACCACACACCGGTGGGCGACACACACCGGTGGGCGACCGCGTCCTCAGCGCCGGTGGCGGGATCCCACTCCGGCTCGTTCCGCACGGCACCACACCCGGCGGAACGAGTCGGAGGCCGACCGCGGCGGTCCTGGTCATGGCTGCTGGGCAAGGGGCGGTCCACCGGAGCCGCTGACCCCGGCGGACCGCCCCGTATCACCCCCGCATCGCCTCCGTATCGCTCCCGGTACGCGCCCTCGGGCTACTTCCCGAGGTAGGCGTCGATGAGCGACACCGTTCCCTTGTTGCCCTGCTTGTCGCTGAACTCCGCCCGGAAGGAGATCCCTTCACCCTTCGCCGGGTTCCTGACCGTGACCCGGCCCTTCTTCACGGGCAGCCGCTGCCAGGTCGCGCCCCGGTCGTACGAGACCTGGGCCGACAGCGACATGAGGTTCCCGTGGGCCGCCGCGCCCTGGACCACGAGGGGGAAGGACTGGGTGCGTCCGGCGGGTGCCGTGCTGTCCAGCCCCACCGCCGCGGCGAACCGGACCGTGGACACGGGCAGCTTCACCCGGGAGGCGGTCGTATCGGACCGGAAGGTCCAGCTCGCCTCGGTGCGGCTCGCGACCGTGCCGGGTGCCGTGCCCCGGTCGGCGGATGTGGTCAGCGTGTACTGTGCCTCGCCGGCGGGAGCGCTGAGGGTGGCCCACCGGTTCAGTGGCCGCCGGTACTCGCCGATCTTCGTCCCGTTCCGGTGGAGTGTGGTCCGGCCGGACGCGTAGGCGACGTCTCCCGGATGCCCCTTCCCGTCGGCGAACAGCGACAGATCGCCCCGGATCCGGTCACCGTCCCGGAAGAGGCCCGTCTGCTTGCCGATCGCGGGACCGAAGACTGCGGTGCCGAACGTCTCCCGGTAGCTCTTCCCGGCCCGGTACTTCTTCGGTTCACCCCGCTTGTGGTAAGTGCTGTCGCTCGCGTACCCCGTCTCCCACCGGACTCCGGGGGACTCGGACATCCAGACCGTACGGACACCCGGCGCCGGATACGGGAAGCTGCTGGCCGTGAAGTTCAAGTCGGAATCGGTCATCACGGCCCTGGTGGTGATGAGTCCCCTCCTGCCCTCCCCCAGCACACTGAGATCGATGTCCACCCGGGCCAGGTCGCTCTGCGCGTACGTCCTGGTGACCCCGGTCGAGACCCGCTGCGTCCTGCCCCCGAACGCGATTTCGTACTGGCTGGGCGCGTCCCGCCCCCAGCTGCTCGCCCACGACTGGCTCAGCGAGCCGTCGGTGACCGGAGGGCCGAGGTGCGCGGTGCGGAAGCTGGGGTACAGGGCGATGAAGAACAGCCCGGAGGCCGACGCCTCGCCCGTGCCGACCTTGTACTTCATCATCCCGTTCACCATCTCGGCCCCCGGCTTCGGCAGCGTGACGGAGAACGGCTTGGTGGTCCGGGCGTCGACGGTGACCTTTGTGACGCCGGCGATGTCCAGCCTGGGCTGGATGACGAAGTCGGTGGCCCCGGTGCCGGGGTCGAAACTCTCGGAGTCGAGTGCGTAGGAACCCTTGGGTACCCGGATCGAGGCGGTGCCCGACGCCGGCACGTCCAGTACGGTGCCCAGACCCTGGTAGGGACCGGTGACCGCCTTCAGCACGGTGTACGGGGACGCGTGCGCCGAACCGTTGCGCCCGATGTGATTGACCGTCAGGTCGTGGGACTCGACCTCGCGGTCAACGGCGATGGCCGTCCGCACACTCTGCCCCGCACCGCCGGCGAGGACCGTTCCGGAGTACGTGCCGTCGGCCGTGCCGCCGAGGCGGGTGTCGGCGGTGATGCCGACGGACGCGGTGCCGCCGGCCGGGACGGTGAGTTTCCGTACGTCCGGGGTGAAGAACCCCTCGGGCGCGGGACGCCCGGCCGGACCGGTGGCGGTGACCGCCACATCGAGAGTGACATCGGCCTTGCCCAGATTGCGGTAGGTGACCTTCCTCGTCACCGGGGTGTCGTCGGCGTGCGGCCACGACTGGGTACCGAAGGTGAGGGACACCGGTTCGGAGACCACGCTCTGACCGATGGCCCGGTCGACCGCGATCCGGCCGGTGCCCTGCTGATGGACGGTGTACGGGCCCGGCCGGGTGGAGCCGGTCAGCACCCCCTTCAGTTCGCCCGCCTGCCACGCCGGGTTCTTCTGCTTGAGGAGAGCCGCGGCACCCGCCGCGTGCGGGGCCGCCATCGACGTGCCGGACAGCGTCAGATAGCCCTCCGGGTTCTCCCCGGTCTCGTCCTCCAGCGTGCTGCCCGAGGCCGAAGCGGCGGTGATGTCCTCACCCGGGCCGGTCACATCCGGCTTGATGTCGCCCGCGCCGATTCCACGGCCGCGGCCGGACGACTTCGCGAGCCGGTCGTCGGCGTCGACCGACCCGACGGTCAGCGCGGCCTGTGCGCTGCCCGGCGAGGTGACCGTTCCGTCCTGCGGGCCGTCGTTGCCCGCAGCGACGGCGAAGAGCACGCCCCGGTCCGCCGACACCTTGTTGATCTGGGTTTCCAGCGGGTCGAGTTCGGGAGTGTCCCAGCCGCCCAGGCTCAGGTTGATCACATCCGCGCCCTGGGCCACGGCCCAGTCGATGCCCGCGAGGATGGCGGACTCGTCGCCCCAGCCGTGGTCCCCGATCACCTTCGCGTTGAGGAGCTTCGCCCCGGGTGCGACCCCCTTGTACTTGCCGCCGGACTTCGCCCCCGTACCGGCGGCGATCGAGGCCACATGGGTGCCGTGGCCGTGCCGGTCCCGGGCATCGGGCGACGAGGAGAAGTTCTGCTCCCCGATCACCTGGCCCTTGAGATCCGGATGGGCGGTGTCGATCCCGCTGTCCAGGACGGCGATCCTGACGCCCGTGCCGTCGTGTCCCGCCGCCCAGGCCGCGGGCGCGCCGATCTGCCCCGTGCTCCTGTCGAGTACTGCCCTGCGGGTCGCGTCCAGCCAGATCCGGTCGACCCCGGCCGCGACGGCGCGGGTGCCCCCGGCGTCCGCGCGGGTGAGGGTGTCCCACAGGGCGGCGGACTGCTTGTCCGGCGCGGTGACGGCGTCGGCGTTGAGGGTCTTCAGGCTGCGGCGCACTTCGACGTCGCCCGTGGACCGTACGCCCGCCCGCGCCGACTTCCCCGGCGAACCCCGGTAGCCGACGATCACCTTGAGGCCGTCGCGGTGGGCCCGGAGGCTCTCCGGCCTGCTCAACTCGGTGATGTCGAAGAGCCGCTCGTCGAGTTTGCCCTCGGTGATCAGCCGCTGGGCGTCCCGGGGCACCACATAGGTGTGCTTGCGGGACGTGCGGATGGATACGGGGATGTGGCCACGCCCCTTGGCGCGTTCCACCCCGGCGGGGTTGCCCTGGGCGTCCACCCGTACCCGGTCACCGGTGATGATCGTGATGACGCGGTGGGGTGTGCCGTCCGGCGCGGCCGGCGAGGGTTCGGCCCCGGCCGGGTCCGTACGGCCCGGGGTCCCGGCCGACGCCGGGCCGGTCATGGCCCCCGTGAGGGCCACGGCACACACCGCGGCGATGGCGGTCAGGCGCGTCCTGTTCACTCTGTTCACTTGTCTGCGCAAGTCTCCTCCAGGGAGAGACGGAACCGGTCGGCCCCAACCCGGTTGCTGCCAGGCCGTGTTGAGGCCACCCCGGGCTCGGACCGGTCGGCGGAACGGCCGACGTTCCTTAAGTGCTCCGATCCCCTCACCCGGGTGCGGGGATCGCTATCACCGGCGTGATTTTGTGTGATGCCACAAGTGACCGTCGGGGCCGTCCGACGTGATCGCGGGGCGGGGCGGGACGCGGCCGGATCGGCCGGCTCGCGCTCGCGGCGCGTCCGCTGCCACCACACGGGCACGCCCCCCGCGGCGTGAGCACCGCGCCGCCGAGGGCCACCTCTCCGGCGGTTTCGGCCGGCGGTGCTGTCGGGCGGAGCTGCGGACCGCCCTACGCGTCCGGCGTCCCCACCGGGCGGAGCCCAGGG
>NZ_JBSGUP010000266.1:0-10456 GCF_053607985.1 Streptomyces sp. NPDC055078 | reverse complement strand
CGCCACACCCCGGGGCCTGCGTATACGCCCCTGACCCGCACCGGCCGGGCGGGCGGCGCGGGGTCAGGGGCGCCGCCCGGCCGGGCACCACCCGACCCCGGCGTACATGCCCTGCGATCCGCCCGCCCCGCGCATCCGGGCGCTCCGGGGCGCATGGCCGCCCGCCCCGGGTCATACGGCCGCCATGGCAACACCCGGCCCACGGGCCCGCCCGCCCGACCGCCCGAAGGTCCCGCGTCCGCTCGCCCGCTCGCCTGCCCGGCCCACGGGCCGCCGCTCGCCCACTCGCCCGCCGGAAGGTCCCGCGTCCGCCATCATGGATGTCATGCCCGAAGGAGACACCGTCTGGCAGACCGCGAAGCGACTGCACATCGCCCTGGCCGGACAGGTCCTCACCCGGTCGGATCTGCGGGTGCCCCGGTTCGCCACGGCCGATCTCACGGGCCGGGTGGTCCTGGATGTCACACCACGGGGCAAGCATCTGCTCACCCGGGTCGAAGGCGGCCTCACCCTCCACTCGCATCTGCGGATGGACGGGGCGTGGCGGGTGTTCGCGGCGGCCGAGAGGTGGCGCGGTGGACCGGCGCACCAGATCCGCGCCGTCCTCGGAAATGTCTCGCGGACGGCCGTGGGCTACCGCCTGCCCGTGCTGGAGCTGTTGCGCACCGACGACGAGGAGAGGGTCGTCGGCCATCTGGGTCCCGACCTCCTGGGACCGGACTGGGACGCGGGCACCGCGCTGGCCCATCTGCTCGACCAGCCGTCCCGGGCGCTCGGCGAGGCCCTGCTCGATCAGCGCAATCTCGCGGGGATCGGCAATGTGTACAAGTCGGAGCTGGCGTTCCTGGCCCGGGTGACACCCTGGCTGCCGGTCGGTGAGCTGCCGGATGGCGTGGCCGAGCGGCTTCTCGTCACCGCGCACCGGCTGCTCGAAGCGAACAAGGACACGTTCGACCGCCGCACCACCGCCCGCTCCCCCGGCGCCGTCTCACGGGCGCCCCGCCTCCATGTGTACGGCCGCGAGGGGCAGCCCTGTCTCCGCTGCGGCACCCCGGTCCGCAAGGCCGAGCAGGGCGACGGCGGCGGCGAGCGCGTCACCTACTGGTGCCCCGGCTGCCAGTCCGGGCCCACTGATTGACGACGCGCCGGCGTTGACGACGCGCCGGCGCCTGCCGGCCAGGGGCGAAAGCTCTTCGGCCATCTTCCCCTGCGCGCACCCGGCCCCTGACGGGCCGTCCGCACCCGTCCCCGCCCACCCTGACTGACGCACCGTCAGATCCGGCCGGGCGCTCCCGGTATGCCGCTCAGAAGGAGGCGAGGTCACGGCTGTCGCCGCTCCGCCGGGTCGGCGAGCCCGAGGACATCGCGCACACGGTGCCGCATCTGGCGTCGGACGCGTCCGCGTTCACCACGGGCCGGATCATCCGGCCGAACGGCGGCGTCGCAATGCCCTGGTGAGGGGCCCCACACCCTGAGGGCCGTACGCCGGCCACCACGCGACGGAGTCACATGCACGGGCAGCAGGCTCAGTCCCCAGCCGCCCGCCGCGACCGCACCCTCGACCAGTCCGGCCCGTTCCGGGACGAACGCCAGCCGCAGTACGGCCCACCACCACAACCCGCCGACCAGCAGCGCGCCGAGGTGCGTGGCAGCGAGTCCGAGGACGGCCACCGGCAGAAGCGTGAATCCGCGTTGCGCCATGGCTGCCTCCCTCCGGACCACGCTAGACCGGCGCGATCACCCACTGGGAGGGCGCACCGGATGCGAACCCGGCGCACAACGCACCGAACGCGCCGGACAGCAGTACCCAAGCGAGCGGTACCCAAGCGAGCAGTACCCCGGCCGACGCCGCCGCAGCCGGGCCACCGCCCCATCCGCCGTACGCCCCACGCGAACGGGTCGTACGGCTCCTCTGAGCGCCCGCCGGGAAGCTCACCGGGAGGTCACCCGCTCTCCGCCTGGAACATCCACGCGTGCTTCTCCAGATCCGCCGTGAGGCCGATCAGGATGTCCTGGCTCACCGGGTCGGGATCGCCGGTCGCGTTGATGCGCTCCCGCATCCGTACGATCACCGCGGCCAGCGCGTCCACCAGTACCCGTACGGCGTCGCCGTCCTTGATCCAGCCTTCCGGCACGCTGCTGATCGCGCTCTGCTCGGCGACCGTCGCGGCACGCCCGTCGGGCGTCACCCCGATCGCGGAGCAGCGTTCCGCGACGGTGTCGGAGTGCAGCCGGGCGGTGTCCACCACTTCGTCGAGCTGAAGGTGCACGGACCGGAAGCGCGGTCCCACCACATTCCAGTGAACCTGCTTGGCCACCAGCCCGAGATCGACCAGATCCACCAGGGCGCCCCTGAGGGCCTCCCCGACCGTCTTGAGGTCGGTATCGGACAACGGGCTCTTCACCACAGACATACGTGTCCTCCACTCGGTTGTCAGTGAGTCCCACCATGACATAGGCCCCCCGGACCAGGCATTCGGACGGCCTCCACGACGAGCGACCGTCGACCGCCGTCCGTCCGCCGGGCGGCCACCCTTCCTCGCGCGCACCCGGGCGGGCCTGGCAAGCCGGTGAGAACCAGGTACAAAGACAAGTACAGGAGCGACCACGAAGCAAGCGTGGACGAGCAAAAGCCCCGTTCACTGCCCTTAAGGGCAGTGAACGGGGCTCACTCACATCACGCCGTACCCGCGCGCCCGACCGGGACCGTACTGGACGGTGCCGTACCGAACAGCGCCGTACGGATCAGGCCGCGACGACGTCGACAGCTTCGGCCGGTGCCTTGATCGTCACCCGCTCTGTCGGCACACCCGCCACCGACGTCACCGAGACGGAATTCAGCATCGAGCGTACTGGCGCAGGCACCGGCTCGGTGGCCGCCGCCGAAGCGGCCAGTTCGGCGAGCGACAACTCGTCGCTCACTTCGCGCATGAGCTCGGACATCCGTACGTCAAGCGCGTCGCAGATCGCGGAGAGCAGCTCAGAGGAAGCCTCCTTCTGCCCCCGCTCCACCTCGGAAAGATAGCCGAGCGAAACTCGGGCGGACGAGGAGACTTCGCGCAGAGTACGGCCCTGGCGCTGGCGCTGCCGACGCAGCACGTCACCCAACAGGCGACGGAGCAGAATCATCGGTGGCTCCCTCCTCGGACCGCGTAGCCGCATCCTTCACGCCCCACCGTACCGCCTCGTGCTGCGGCCGTGCGGGGAGCGATGTCGTGTTCACTCAGGGCTGCAAACATCAATTCCCCCCGTTCTGTTCCGTATCCTGTGCCCGCTCGGTTGCCCGCCGTTCGCCCGGAAGGCATCCGCGTACGCTCCGTACACTCTCTCTACGGATTTCCGCCCCGCTGCCGTTCAACCGCAACGGGCCGGAATACCTGTGCGGACCGGCCGGGCGACGGCCGCGCGGACCGCTCCGGCGGGTGGCCGATCCGGCGCCCTGACCCACCGCGCCCGGGTCGGCGATACGCCGGACAGGCCCCGGCAACCGGCCCACACCGACCGCCGGCAGCGGCACGACCTCGGGATTCATCGCTCCGCGCTCCGCCAGGAGGGTTCCGCCGGCGCCGGGAACCTCGCGCTCGGGGACGGTCGCGTACGCCGTGGGGCGGTTCCGGAATGCCGCCGGAACCGCAGGGACACCGCACGCACACCGCACGGACACCTGCCGGGCGGGGAGCCGTCGGACCGGCTGCCCGCGCCCGCGCCACCGCCGGGGCCCGCCACGCTCCGCGAGCACGCGCCCGGCCCGGACGGTCCGGCTCACCCCGGGTGCCCGGCCGTGCCGCGCTCCTTGGCGAGCCCCCTGCGCCTCAGGACGATCGCCTGTCGCACATAGTCGAGGCCGGTCAGGACCGTCAGGACGACGGCGAGCGCCATCACCCAGAAGCGGAGGGTGGCCAGGGGCCCGGTCAGCGCCAGGACGTACATCCCGACCGCGGTGCCCTGGGCGAGGGTCTTCATCTTCCCGCCCCGGCTGGCGGGGATCACGCCGTGACGGATCACCCAGAACCGCATCAGGGTGATCCCCAGCTCCCGGAAGAGGATCACTCCGGTCACCCACCACGGCAGATCGCCCAGCGCCGACAGCGAGATCAGCCCGGCGGCCATGATCGCCTTGTCGGCGATCGGGTCGGCGATCTTCCCGAAGTCGGTGACCAGGTTGTAGGTCCGCGCCAGATGCCCGTCGAAGATGTCGGTGATCATGGCGACGGCGAAGGCTGCCCAGGCCCAGGCCCGCCAGACGGGGTCGTAGCCCCCGTCCTGGAGCAGCAGCAGCACAAAACCGGGCACCAACACGAGCCGCACCATGGTGAGGATGTTGGCGATGTTCCACAGGCTGGCCTGATTGACGGCCGCGGCACCCAGCTTCCCACCGGGTGCGGGCCTGCCGGGCCTACCGGTGCCGCCTCCCGCGGAAGCCGGCACTCCGGTCATCTGGCCGCCCCCTGGTCCGGGATCCGGTGGCCGCCGCCCTCCCGAGCATCCGCAGGATCCGACTCCGGCAGACCGCAGTACTCGGCCACCAGGTCGACACCTTCGGTGCCGACCACCTTCGCGGTGACGATACGGCCGGGCACCAGCCCCTCGCTCGCGGTGAACACCACCTGCCCGTCCGTCTCGGGTGCCTGATGGGCGGCACGGCCCACCGCCGCGCCCTCGTCCTGGGCAGCGCCGTCGCCGTTCACCGACTCCACGAGCACATCGAGGCTCTCGCCGAGCCGCTCCTCGGCGCGCTGCGCGGTCAGCTCCTCGGCGAGCCGCGACAGATGGGCCAGCCGCTCGGCGATGACGTCGGCGTCGAGCTTCCCCTCGTACGAGGCCGCCTCGGTGCCGTCCTCGTCGGAGTAGCCGAACACCCCGATGGCGTCCAGCCGGGCGTGGGTGAGGAAGCGCTCCAGCTCGGCGAAGTCCGCCTCGCTCTCGCCGGGGAAGCCGACGATGAAGTTGGAGCGCACCCCGGCCTGCGGGGCCTTGCCGCGGATGGTCGCCAGCAGCTCCAGGAACCGCTCGGTGTCGCCGAAACGCCGCATCGAGCGCAGCACGGCGGGCGCCGAGTGCTGGAAGGAGAGGTCGAAGTACGGGGCGATCCCGGGTGTGGAGGTCAGGACGTCGATCAGGCCGGGCCGCATCTCGGCGGGCTGGAGATAGCTGACCCGCACCCGCTCGATGCCGTCGACGGCCGCCAGCTCCGGCAGCAGGGTCTCCAGCAGCCGGATGTCGCCGAGGTCCTTGCCGTACGAGGTGTTGTTCTCGGAGACCAGCATGACCTCCTTCACGCCCTGCTCGGCCAGCCAGCGGGTCTCGCCGAGGACGTCACTGGGCCGCCGGGAGATGAAGGAGCCGCGGAAGGACGGGATGGCGCAGAAGGAGCAGCGCCGGTCGCAGCCGGAGGCGAGCTTCACGGAGGCGACGGGGCTGGTGCCGAGCCTGCGCCGCAGCGGGGCGCGCGGCCCGGAGACGGGCGCCACGCCCTCGGGCAGGTCGGGCAGGTCGGGCAGCGCGGCGGGCGCTCCGTGGCCGGGCAGCGCCACACCGGACGCCCCCTGGCGCTCGACGGGGCTGAGCGGCAGCAGTTTGCGGCGGTCGCGGGGGGTGTGCGAGGCATGGCCGCCGCCGCTGAGGATGGTCTGGAGCCGGTCGGAGATATCGGCGTAGTCGTCGAAGCCGAGCACTCCGTCGGCCTCGGGCAGCGCTTCGGCCAGTTCCTTGCCGTACCGCTCGGCCATACAGCCGACCGCGACCACGGCCTGCGTTCTGCCGTGGTCCTTCAGATCGTTGGCTTCGAGGAGGGCGTCGACGGAGTCCTTCTTGGCGGCCTCGACGAAGCCACAGGTGTTGACAACGGCGACGTCCGCGTCTGCGGCTTCCTGGACGAGCTCCCAGCCGTCCGCTGCCAAGCGGCCTGCGAGCTCCTCCGAGTCCACCTCGTTACGGGCGCAGCCAAGAGTGACAAGGGCGACGGTACGGCGTTCGGGCATGGGCTCAAGACTACTTTGTCCCGGCCCACGCCCCTGCCGTCAGGCTCCCCGGCGCGATCGGCCCGGGTGGCACCCGGTGATCTCAGCCGACCTCGGGGTCACCCTTCGTGTACGACAGCCGTTCGACCTTGCCCGGTTTGAACTCGTCCCCGACCTTCTTCCCGTTGACGAACAGCTCGATCGCCCCCGCGTTGCCGAGGACGAGATCGATCCGCCGATCGTCCTGGAAGGTCTTGGACTGACCCTTGGTGAGCGTCCCGTCGAAGATCATCTTTCCGTTGTGGGATTTGGCGGAGACCCAGCTCTTGTCCTCCAGCACGGAGAGCCGGACCGTCACCTTGTCCTTCGGTACGACCGCGATGGCGCCGTCCGAGCGATCGGGCTTGGGGTCGGCCGGCTTGCTGGTGGGCGGCTTCGGCGCGGTGGTCTTCTGCTGGGGCGCGGGGCCCTCGGCGATCCGGGTGCCCTTGTCCTCCTCGCCTCCGCTGAAGAAGCTGAAGCCGACAAACCCGACCACGGCGACGATCGCGGCCACCATCGCCGCGGTCCAGTTGGGCCGGCGCGGCTCGGGCCGGATGCGCTCGGCTTCGAACAGCGGCGCGGCGGGGGTCGGCACGGGCCGCCCGCCGTGCTCGGAGTCGTACTGCGCGACGATCGGGCCGGGGTCGAGACCGACCGCCTGGGCGATCATACGGACATGGCCGCGTGCGTAGACATCGCCGCCGCTGCGGGAGAAGTCGTTCTGTTCGATCGCGTGGACGATCGGGACGCGCACCCGGGTGGAAGCACTGATCTCGTCGACGGTCAGTCCGGAATCAATGCGAGCCTGATGGAGGACACTACCGACCGAAGGCCGGTCGTCTTGGATGGACGGCTGGTCGTCTTCGGGGGAGTTGCCGATGGACACGGGGGTGCCTTTCGAGCGTGCAGCCACCTGCTGGAGGTTCAGTGTATGGGTGGTACGAAAGGGTGGGGCAACCGGGCGGAAGGAGTTTGTACGCCATCAGAATGGCCGATGGCGGCCAGGAGAGCGGGACATTTTTCCGCCCCTCCCTCCAACTGGACGTAGGACCGTGGGAAACGGTTGCCCGCGACCCCTTACGAGTGAGTCTCAGGTCGGTCTCACCTCGTTCAGGTCGGTCTCACCTCGTTACGACTGAGTCTCTCCCCGGATCACGGCGAGCACTCCATCGAGTTCGTCAGGTTTCACCAGAACGTCACGAGCCTTGGAACCCTCGCTGGGACCGACGATGTTCCGTGACTCCATCAGGTCCATCAGCCGTCCGGCCTTCGCGAAGCCGACCCGCAGCTTCCGCTGGAGCATGGATGTGGACCCGAACTGGGTCGATACCACAAGTTCGGCCGCCTGGCACAGCAGATCCAGGTCGTCGCCGATGTCCTCGTCGATCTCCTTCTTCTGCTTGGAGCCGACGACCACGTCCTCGCGGAAGACGGGGGCCATCTGGTCCTTGCAGTGCTGGACGACGGCCGCGACCTCGTCCTCGGTGACGAAGGCACCCTGCATACGGGTCGGCTTGTTGGCCCCCATCGGCAGGAACAGCCCGTCACCCTTGCCGATCAGCTTCTCCGCGCCCGGCTGGTCGAGGATGACCCGGCTGTCGGCGAGCGACGAGGTCGCGAACGCGAGCCTGGAGGGCACATTGGCCTTGATCAGACCGGTGACGACATCGACGGACGGACGCTGGGTCGCCAGCACCAGATGGATGCCGGCCGCACGCGCCAGCTGGGTGATACGGACGATGGCGTCCTCGACGTCACGCGGGGCGACCATCATCAGATCCGCCAGCTCGTCCACGATGACCAGCAGATACGGGTACGGGTTCAGCTCGCGCTCACTGCCCTCGGGCAGCTTGACCTTGCCGTTGCGGATGGCCTGGTTGAAGTCGTCGATGTGCCGGTAGCCGAAGGCCGCGAGGTCGTCGTAGCGCAGATCCATCTCGCGTACGACCCACTGGAGCGCCTCGGCGGCCCGCTTGGGGTTGGTGATGATCGGGGTGATCAGATGCGGGATGCCCTCGTACGCGGTGAGTTCGACCCGCTTCGGGTCGACCAGCACCATCCGGACGTCCTCCGGGGTCGCCCTTATCATCACCGAGGTGATCAGGCAGTTGATACAGGACGACTTGCCGGAACCGGTGGCTCCGGCGACCAGGACGTGCGGCATCTTGGCCAGGTTGGCCATCACATAGCCGCCCTCGACGTCCTTGCCGAGCGCCACGAGCATCGGGTGATCGTCCTCGGCCGCGTCGGCGAGACGCAGGACGTCGCCGAGATTGACCATCTCCCGGTCGGTGTTGGGGATCTCGATACCGACAGCAGACTTCCCCGGGATCGGCGAGATGATCCGGACGTCGGGGCTGGCGACGGCATACGCGATGTTCTTGGTGAGCGCGGTGATCCGCTCGACCTTCACGGCCGGGCCCAGCTCCACCTCGTACCGCGTCACCGTCGGCCCCCGGGTGAAGCCGGTGACCGCCGCGTCGACCTTGAACTCCCTGAACACAGTGGTCAGCGAGGCGACGACCGCGTCATTGGCGGCACTGCGCGTCTTGCCTGGGCCACCGCGCTCCAGCAGATCGAGCGATGGCAGCGAGTACGTGATGTCCCCGGCGAGCTGAAGCTGCTCGGCGCGCGGCGGCAGCGGCTGGGACTCGTCACGCGGGGGTTTGGTCAGATCCGGTACGGACGCGCCCGCGCCGGGCTCGGACCGCCGCGGCACCGGCTCCGGCTCACGGGCGGGCGGCACCGGGGACGCGGCGCGCTCCCGGTCGGCGGTGACGTCCCGTGTCAGATCGGCGACGAGCGGCGAGGGCGGCAGACCGTTGTACACGGCACCGTCCAGCGCGGCCGCCGCCGCGGCAGCGACATCCACGGCGTCCATCGGACGGTCCAGGGGCGGTTGCACAGAGCCCCGGGCGGGCCTGCGGCGCCGGGAGAGCGCCTCCACCTCGGCATGATCGGGGTCGTACTCCGCCGGCGCCTCACTCCGGCGCGCGGAGCGCCGGGTGCGCCCCGGAACGGCCTCGCGCCACTGTTCGTCGTAGCGACGGTCGTCGTCGGTGCCGTCGGTGACGTCGGCGTCGGCTCCCGGCTCGTGCGCGGGCGCGACCAGACCCAGCCGGGAGCCGAGGAGGCGCAGCCGCTGCGGGATGGCGTTGACCGGGGTCGCGGTGACGACGAGCAGACCGAAGACGGTAAGCAGGACGAGCAGGGGAACGGCGAGGACCGTGCCCATCATGAAGATCAGCGGTGTGGACGCGCCCCAGCCGATCAGCCCGCCCGCGTCCTGCACCGCCTCGGTGTCCGCGCGCCCCGGCGAGCCGCAGGCGATATGGACCTGTCCGAGCACACCGATCACCAGGGCGGACAGACCGATCACGATCCGGCCGTTGGCGTCGGGTTTCTCGGGATAGAGGATCAGCCGTACGCCGATCGCGCCGAGCAGTATCGGCACGAGCAGATCGAGTCGGCCGAAGGCGCCGGTCACCAGCATCTCGACCAGATCGCCGACCGGGCCGCGCAGATTTGACCAGGTGCCGGCCGCGACGACGAGAGCCAGGCCCAGGAGCAGCAGCGCGAGGCCGTCCTTGCGGTGCGCGGGGTCGAGGCCCTTGGCGCCCCGTCCTATGCTCCGGAACATCGCCCCCACGGCGTGCGCGATCCCCAGCCAGAGGGCGCGCACCAGGCGGTATACGCCCCCGGTGGGGGACGGTGCCGGTTTTGGCACGGGCTTCTTGGCCGCGGCCTTTTTCGCGGGGGCCCTGCGGGCCGGTGCCTTCTTCGGCGGCGTGGACTTCTTCGCCGCGGGCTTCTTGGCGGAAGCCGCCTTCTTCGCGGCGCCCGAGGCGCCGCTCGGGCGCCCAGCACGCGGCTTCGCGGTGCCCGCCGTGCCCTGGGAACCTTTGCCGGACGTACGTGAGGCCATGGTGGTGAGGTTACCGGTGTGAGGCGCGCTGGACACGTGTGCCCACCGAGTCACCCGTTCGTGTCGCCGTCCGCGGCGCCGGGATGACGCACCTTCAGCGGACCGCTGCTGGTCGCCCCGCCGGGCAGAGGCCAGTTGCCCGTAGGCGCAGAGATCGGTTTCCCGGTCCCGGTCAGTGATCGATTCCGCGTACGCTCAGGGGGTATCAGTTCTGCGACGGCAGGGTCGGGCCCGCGCCCGGCTCCAGTGCGTCCAGCGCCCGCCGCAGACCGGTCAGTTTGCGTTCGAGATGGGCGGCGGTGGCGACGGCAGCAGCGTCGGCGGAGTCGTCGTCGAGCTGTTTGGACAGGGCCTCGGCCTGCTCTTCGACCGCCGCGAGCCGGGCGGACAGCTCGGCGAGCAGCCCCGCGGGCTCTTTGTTGTTGCCGCCGGCGCCCGGCTGGGCGCCGCCTTCGAGTTGGAGCCGCAGCAGCGCGGCCTGCTCACGCAGCTGACAGTTCTTCATATACAGCTCGACGAACACCGAGAC
>NZ_JBSGUP010000265.1:0-10542 GCF_053607985.1 Streptomyces sp. NPDC055078 | reverse complement strand
GGGGGGGGGGGGGGGGGGGGGCGGGGGGCGTCGGGCCTGCGGGGCGGGTCCGCGGGGCGAGGTCGGCCGGGGACCGCCGGGGGTCTTGGGGATCCGGGGACCGTCGGGCGTCCGGGGCGACGGGCACGTCAGACGTCCGGGGGCCAGGCGTCGCCCCACTCCGCGTCGCGTGCGGCCTTGTACAGGGGCCCCTGGCGCTTGGGTACGTTCGCCCTGGCCAGCCCCTCCTCCCGCGAGCACAGCTCCAGCAGCACCAGGCCCTTGCGGATCTGCGGCTTGCGCGCGATCCGGGCGGGGGCCGGGCGGGCCGGGAAGCGGGTGGCCGCGACATAGCTGAACTTCTCGTCCTCGTACGGCAGCGACCCGCCCTTGACCTGCCGGTGCAGGGACGAACGGCTGACCCGGGCCGCGAAGTGGCACCAGTCGGAGCCGGACACGATGGGGCAGCCGGCGCTGTGGGGGCAGGGGGCGGAGACCGTCATCCCGGCGGCGATCAGCTGCTCGCGGGCCTCGATCACGCGCTGATAACCGTCGGGGGTCCCGGGCTCGACGATCAGCACGGCCCGTGCCGCCCGCGCGGCCTCGGCGACCATGGCGGCGCGGATCCCGGGGGTCAGTTCCTTGAGGACGTACGACACCGTGACGAGATCAGTGCTCTCGATTCTGATCGCCGCACTGATCCGTGAGCGCTCCCAGCGCGCCGCTTCCAGCGCGGGCACCCCCGAGGCCGCCGCCAGCTCCCTGCCGAGCGCGAGCGCGGGCTCGGACCAGTCCAGCACCGTGGTCCGCGGCCCCGGCCCGTCCCCCTCTTCCCCTCCCGCCTCCCACGCCTCGGCAACCGCCCAGCTCGCCGCGCCCGTACCGCCGCCGATATCGGTATGGGTGAGGGGGGCCCACTCGGGCACGGCGTCCCGCAGCGCGCCGATCGCGGAACGTACCGCCTCGAACGTCGCGGGCATCCGGTAGGCCGCGTAGGCGGCGACATCGGAGCGGTCGCGCAGCACGGGTGCGTCGGTCGGGGTGACCCCGCGATAGTTCGCGATCAGCCGTTCGACCGCGCGCGCCGCCTGGGTGGGCGGCAGCCCGGCCAGCAGCCCGGCAAGGGTGCCGCGCAGGGCTTCCGCGATGGGGAGAGTGGAAGACACCGATCGATTCTAAACACAGGGGTAGGGAGGAGCGGCCGGCCGAGGCGAGGCGAGGCGGGCAGGGAGAGAGGGAGGGAGGGAGGGCAGGCGGGCGCGGGGAGGCAGCCGGACCGGGCGCGACCGGACCGGGGCGGGGCGGGGCGGATCCGGGCGGGCCAGACACAGCAGAGCACCGGACCGGACCGGGGTCGAACTGCGGGGTGCGGATGGGCTGTTGCTACGCTGACGGCCTGCACCGAATACGTAACGTGAGCACGGTCGGCGGTGAGAGCGCCGACCTGCGACGAGAGCGCACCTCCGCGACGAGAGCACCGCTCACAGCCGCGAGAGCCGCCCACGACCGTGAGAACCGCTCCCGGGCATGGGCACTGCCCACACACGAGAGCACCGCTCTCAAGGACCACAGAACCTAGAGGGGCGCATGAGACTGCGGGTGGCGCGAGGGGCTCTCGTGGCAGGGGTGGTCGGACTGGTCGCGGTGGCACTGCTGCTCCTGACGATGTGCGGCGGCAGCCCATCCGCCACGTCCGACGACTCCACTGCCTCCGCCGGCCGGGGCGGCGGCGACAAGCCCCGCCCCACCGACGCGCACACCTCGGACCCCCCGCCCCGGATCGCCGTGCCCGCCGCCTATACGGCCCGCCCGCGCTGGGAGATACCCGACACCTCCGCCGCGTACGCGGTCGCCCACCGGGCGGGCCGGGTCGGCTATCTGGAGCGCGTACCGGGGAACCGTTTCCGGTTGCGCACGCTCGACGCCGCGACCGGCCGCCGGGGCTGGAGCGGCCGACCGTGGCGCCCGCCCACCGATGGCTCCGCCGCGCGGTCCCCCGAGCGTTCGGCCCAGCCGTCCGCCCCGGGTTCCGCCACCCCCTTCCCCCGGCTGCTGTCCGTCGCGAAGGACGGCCGGGAGTACTTCGTGGCCTGGTCGTCCGGCACGGCGGCCGGTGCGGACAGCCTCACCACGGGCGGCGGCTTCATCGTGCTCGATGTGTACGACGCCGGGAACGGCTCCCGGAAGCGGGTCGAGATCCCCTGGGCCGGTGCGCCGACCGTGTCGGGGGCGGGCCCCGGCGTACTGGTCGGCGACGGGCGTACCCGCAGCGCGGTCCTCGACCCCGCGTCCGGCGAGGTGACCCAGCTCCCGGAAACCGCCCTCGCCCACCCCAAGGGCTGTGCGCCCTGCCACCGGCTGACCGAGGTGCGCGGGCTGACCACGAAGGGGCTGCTGCTCAGCGGCGAGTCCGGCTTCTGGGTGCGGGGCGGCTGGTCCAGCCGCGATGTCGCCCCCAGCGGCACCGACCGCGCCTCCGGGGTGCCGACCTCGGTCGCCCCCGGCCTGCTGCTCGCCAAGTGGCGGCCCGCGAAGGGCCGTAAGGACGCCCGTACGCATGAGATCTGGGCCGTCCATGACACGGCGTCCGGGAAACCGCTGGTCCAGACGCGGTGTCACACTCCGGCGATCGAGCCGGGCGAGTATCCGAGAGCGGCGCTCTCACCGAAGAGCGGCTATCTCGTCGCCGGGAATCTGGCATTCGATCTGACCGCCCGCAAGGCACACTGCTTCGAACAGCCCGACGGCTCCAGGCCGCTGACCCTGACAACGGTCACCGACGCGGGCGTGGCATACGGCGCGACAAACGTCCGCAGCGCGCCGGAAGCCCTGGCAGGCGGCGGCTCACCGTTCGAACTGGACCTCAACCGAGCCGTCCCACAACCCCTCCCGCCCCAGGTCCGGCTGCCGGGCACGGAGAGCGCGGGCGTCGGCATCTTCACCTGGACCGACTCCCGCGACCGCCTCCATGTGCTGGGTCATCCGCGCCGCGAGCGATGAGTCTTACGAGGTGAGGTCCCAGATCCGGCCGTCGGGGGCGTACCAGGCGTGCGCCGATCCGTCGGCTTCCCGGGTGATGCCGCAGCGGGTGTGATCGGGGCGTCCCTGGCCGATCCACCACTCCCAGGCGTCTTCGACCCGTTCCCACAGTCGGCCGTCGCCACCAGAGGTGACGGTCCCTTCGCCCGGGTGGCCCGGGACCGGCGTACGCGCCCATGAACCGTCCCCGCTCTGGAGCTGGAGGGCCATGCCGCCGGAGTCGTCCAGGTGGTAGACGAGTTCGGTATCCCGCAGCCAGAGAGCGAGCAGCAGCCGGAACCCGTAGTGACCGCGGATCTCCGCGGCCCCCACGGCGGTGACCCGGGTCAGCTCCTCGGGGGCGTAAGGGGCGCGTACCGGCCTGGGGTAGGAGGTGGCACTGCTGCGGGCGGGCATGAACCGTCCGGTCGTACGGATGAAGTGTCCGCGTGCGGCGCCGTTGCGCTGCACGGCGAGGCGGACCAGGCCGCCGTCGATGCCGAGGTCGAGGTCGGCGACGACGAACCCGCCCGGCCGGGTCTGCTCGATCCACGCTGCGGGGATGCGCGGCACGGAACAGGTGGCGATGATCCGGTCGAACCGCTCCCCGGTGGGGTAGCCGTCCTGCCCGTCGTAGGGAACGAGCTGGGGTGTGTACCCGATGCCGGCGAGGCGCTGCCGCGCGGCATGGATCAGAGCGGGGTCGACGTCGACGGAGTGCACAAGGTGTTCACCGAGGCGCGCGCAGAGCAGCGCGGCGTTGTAGCCGGTGCCGGTACCGATCTCCAGGACCCGGTGGCCGTCCAGGACGGCGAGGTCTTCCAGCATCCCCGCCATCAGGCCGGGTTGTGTGCTGGAGGACGTCGCCACCCCGGTCCACGCCCGCTCCCCGACCTGCTCAGCGGTATCGGGGTCCAGGGCCGTGACGAGAGTCTGATCGCTGTACACGGCATCGAGCCACCGCTCGTCGTCTGCCTCGGTACGGAGGTTCCATACGGCGATACCGCGCTCGTCCGTGCTCTGTTCGTACCAGGCCGGCACGAACGCGTGCCGTGGCACGGCGGAAAACGCGGCGGTCCATTCGGGCGACCGGAGCGCGCCGGTCTCCCGCAACCGGGTGGCGAGCGCGTCCATGTGCGGCTGCGCATCGGTCGGGGCGGTCATCACTCTGGTGCTCCTTGGAGTTCGTCGGCGATGGCTTCGGCGATGGGCTGACCGGTCGCGCCCTGAATCCAGTCCCACTGACCGCAGGGGTTCGCTTCCAGGAACGTCCACTCTCCCGAGGGGGAGACGACGAAGTCCAGGGCGGCGAACCGCAGGCCGAGGTGGCCCATGAGCCGCCGCACCCCTTCGGCGATCCGGAGCGGGGTGCTGGTCGCCACGTACGTCAGCGCGGCATAGTCGGTCCGCCAATCCTCGTGCGCCGAACTGCTGCCCGCGTGAACTTCGGTGGCGAACATGCTGTCGCCGACGACGGTGAGCCGGATCTCGTGCGCCTTGTCCATCCATGCCTGGAAGAGATGGGTGGTGAGCGTGATACCGGTCAGATCGGACAGGTCTTCGGGGGTGAGCCTCCGGGTGTAGGCGACTTTGAGGGTGTCGCCCTCGGTGAACACCGGGCTCGCGATCGGCTTCGACACGAGAGGCCCGGGGATCTCCTGTGCGAACCGGCGTACCGCCCCGGGATCGTTGGTGATCAGAGTCGGAGGGATCCGCAGTCCCGACTCCCGGGCGGCGGCGAGCTGTACGGGCTTGTACTCGGCGCGTGCCATGGCGGCGGGGTGGCTGACCCACCGGCACCTGTCGAGTGCGGTGATGATGCCGCCGACTCCGGCGCGGGCCTGCGCGGAGGCGAACCGCCGCTCGGGCCCGCTCATTCCGGCGGGGAAGGCGAATGCTCCCGGGGCGCGGCAGTAGACCGCGGAGATGTCGAGCAGGGCGGCCTGCCGGTGGCGGGTGGTCAGGGTACCGGTCCAGGGGTGGGTTTGGCGGATCATGGCGGTGACCGTCAGCTGCTGGGGAAAGTCGGCGGTGTCCATCCGGAACACGGGGATCTTCCGCTCGGTGAGGATCTGCACCACGCGGTCAGTGGGCCAGTCGTCGCGGGCGGCGATGACGAGCACGGTGCGCGGCATCAGTCCTTCGGCCCTTCGTCCAGCGGTGGCGGGTTCTTGACGCTGCCGTCAGGAGTCGTCGGCTTGTGCGTACCCGCCATGCACAGCACCAGGGTGCCGTCCACGGTGAGGGAGACCTGCTGAGCTTCGTCGTACACGCTCCCGGGCAGGGCGCTGGCCTGCCGGGCATCCGGTACGCGGGCGAACCGCAGGCCCCAGGGCCTCACGCCGGTCGGCCGCTCGCCGCTGGTCGGGATGCGCCCGCCGACGGGAGCTACCGGGAACGCTTCCCTGGGGTGGGCAAGTGCGGTCGTCATCTGTGGGGTGCCTTTCCGCGGGAGGTGGGGATGGCTGGGCCCGCCCCGGTGGGAGGTCGGCTGTGCCCGGGGCGGGCGTTCACGGGTGTGACCCTTGACCCGAATGGTCACCATGGGTGTGGAGCAGGTTCGCTACGTCACTCAGACGGGATACGGCCGACCCCAAGGGCGGCGGCGTGTTGCCGCCGTTGGACGGCGGCGGGTAGGGCGAGGGTGGTCTCGTTCAGCGTGTACGGGGGTACGGGCGGGGTGTCCTCGCTGTGCAGCGGTGCTTGGTGTTCGGGGACGTGGCGCGGGGTTGGGGTTGACCAGAACGGCGCCTCCTGCCCGGGTGCCGGCGGGGTCGGTTCGGCGACCGGGGCGGGGACGGTGGCGGTGCGGTGGCGGTTGATGGACCGGCGCAGGGCGTCGACGAGACAGCACAACACGGGTGTACTCCAAGCACGGTGGGGGTGGGGCCCCGGTCCGTCCGCTACGGGGGATGCGCGGACGGACCAGGGCGGTCTCAGGGATCGGGCGGGGTAGTCACACGCTCTGGTGGCAGTCGTGGGTGCAGCGGACCGTCAGTACCGGGTGCTCGGCCGGTCCCTGCCAGGGCAGGCGGATATCGCCCGGCCCGGGACAGAGCTCGCAGGCGTCGAGGCGGCACTCGGGTGTCAGCTCACGGGGCTGGTCGGCGGGGTCCGGCGGGGGTGCGGTCATTCCGGTTCGCCCGTGGAGTGGGGCCAGGTGGTGCCGGTGTATTCGTGGTGGTGGTCGCCTGCGTGGTCCGGGGGGCGGGTGCAGAAGATCTTCCGGGCTTCGGGGCGGAGTGCTCCGCACAGGGAGTCCACGGTCAGACGCTCCACAGCGGCTCCCTGGGGGTCGTGTCGGTGAGGGCGGTGAGTCCGCGCTGTTCGCGGCACGGGGCGCACGCGGTCTGCGGGTACGGGGGTTACGGAGGCGCGCTCGATCAGGTGGATGATGCGGGCTGTTCCGGAAGGGCCGCCGTGCCAGTGGCACCAGCCGGACCGGACAGGATTCCCGGGTGCTGGGGGGGCACCAGTATGATTCAGCATGTCGCCGGTCCTTCGAAGCGTCGTCCACACCCCGGGCCGTGCCATCGGCCCCGGGGAACCCCGCCAACCGGGCCCCGGGAGGGGCTCAGCCGACGCGGCGTGTGGAAGGGGACACTAGGAATCCGGAAGACCAGGCACCAGTGACGGGCCGTCCCACTCTGCCGATCAGGTGGGGCGCTGTGTCCTACCTCATCAGTCCGAGCCGGTCGGCGAGCCCGAGGACGGCAGCGTCGCGGCGGGCGCGCTCGCGCAGTTCGGTGACCAGGCGGCGGGATGTGGAGTGGTAGCGCATCCACTCCGGGGCGTCCTCCTCGGCATGGAGCAGGGCCTGCTCGGCCGCCCGGTCCCTGCCGAGGTCGTGGTAGGCGAGAGCGCGGTCCACGTGGAAGCGCGCCCGCCAGGTCGGCGGCAGGGTGCCGAGGCCGGGGATGACACGGGCTGCTCGGATGGCTGCCTCGCTCTGCTCCATCTCCACCAGGAAGTTGACCTTCGCGACGCCGGCGTTCGTGGGCCCGAACGGCGTGGCGTACACGCTCAAGTCCCGGCCCATGGTCTCGGCCGCTCCCTTCGCCATGTTCAGCAGCCTGGTCACTTCGTCGTGCTTGTCCTGCCGGACGGCGGCCGTCGCGCCGCGGAGCAGGAGAATGCCCCACAGGGCCAGGTCCTCGGGCGAGGAGCGGAATCCGGGCTCGATACGCTCGGCGTGGGTGAGTGCCACGCGCTCCGCGTCCGCGAGGCGGCCCTGCTTGGTGAACACCCACGAGAGCGTTGACGCGGCGAGGGTCTCCAGGTTCGGATCGTCGCTGCGCTGGACCGCGGCGAGGGAACGTTCCATGGCGGTGAAGGCCGCGTCTTCCTTGCCCAGCGCGGTCAGAGTCGTCGCTGCGACCTGATAGGCCACAGCCAGCACCGATTGCGCGGCAGCGGCCTCGCTCCCGGCATAGGCGTGGACTGCGGTCCGGGCGTCGCGGATGAGCTGGGGCAACAGCGCACCGATCTCACCCATGCGGCCTTCCCGGCGGATGACCTCGGTCGACCGCAGGGCGGCTCGCAGGTCTTCGACCGTGGGGGGATCCTCCGGATCGGGGTCTCCGCCGAGGAGGTCCGCGACGGGAGACACGGCCTGGCGCAGCGCGAGCACGGACGGCTGCCCGTTGCCCGCAGCTTCGGGCACCTCGAAAGTCCCCGGCTGCCCGACCAGATAACTGGGTTCGGTGTCCAGCGCCCGCGCCAGCGCATTGATGCTCGACAGGCGGGCGGTCTTCCGGCGTCCCTGCTCCAGCTTGCGTACGACATCGACGGACAGTTCGGCCCGCTCGGCCAGTTGCTCCTGGGTGAGGCCCCGCCTCAGGCGCAGTTCCGCGAGACGGTCACCCATGCCGGACTCGAACTCGTTCACTGCCACCCCCGCCAGAAGGTCAGGCTCCCAGGGTACTTCGAGCCTTCCCAGCAGCCGGTTGCCCGCACTCCCACCGGTCCGGGGACGATCGCATGTGTGGTCGTATAGGCGCATGGCGACGATGTATCTGTTCGGATCCTCGGCCCCGCCGGTCCTCCAGGCCGCCGAGGTCATCGAGGAGATTCAGGCGCGTGGCTGGGACGTGTGCCTGGGGCTGACGCCCACGGCCGCCGACTGGCTGCGCGATGATCTGGCCGACCTGGAGCGGCTGACCGGGCACCCGGTGCGCTCGCGGTACAAACGGCCCGGTGAGCCGGATGTGTGGCCTCCGGCGGATGTGATTCTCTTCGCGCCGCTGACGGCCAACAGCCTCAACAACTGGGCCCTGTGCCTCACTTCGACGTTCGTCGTCGGGGTCGTCGCCGAGGGCATCGGCAAACGGATCCCGACGGTGGCCATGCCGTGCGTGAACGCTGCCTACGCCGCTCACCCGCAGGTCGACCGCTCGGTGGAGACACTGCGCTCAGCGGGAGTGACCGTGTTGTACGGACCGGACGGCTTCGAGCCGAACCCTCCCGGCGAGCGGCGGCCGTACCCGTGGGCGACCGCCGTCGACGCAGCCGTACACCGCGCGCAGGACACCTGACGCGCCCAGGTCCCCCGGCCGCTCAGATCGCCGCGCCCCCCGTCCGCCGCCAAGGGCGGCACAGCCCCAGGAAGCACCCCACGGCCGCGAGCGCGCACACCAGTTGCACCACGGCCATCGGGACGGCGGTCGCCTCGCCCGCGATGCCGACGAGCGGGGAGGCGACGGCTCCGATCAGGAAGGAGGACGTGCCGAGGAGGGCCGATGCCGAGCCCGCCGCGTGCGGGGTACGGGTCAGGGCGAGGGCGTTGGTGTTCGGCATGGCCAGGCCCATCGCGGCCATCAGGACGAAGAGCCCGGTGGCGACGGCGAACAGGCTCGGCTCGCCGAAGACGCCCGAGGTCATCAGCAGCAGGGCGACCGCCGCGAGGGTGATGATGCTGAGCCCGAGGCCGAGCGCCTTGTCCAGGCTGACGCGGCCCACCAGTACCCTGCCGTTGATCTGGCCGACGATGATCAGGCCGATGGAGTTGACGGCGAAGAGCAGGCTGAAGGTCTGCGGGGACGCGCCGTAGATCTCCTGCACCACGAACGGTGAGGCGGCGATGTACGCGAAGAGCGCGGCGAAGGCGAGCCCGCCGGTGAGGACGTAGCCGGTGAAGACCCGGTCGGCGAGGAGCCCGCGCATCGTGCGCAGGGCGTGGCCGACGCCGCCGCTGTGCCGCCGTTCGGGGGCGAGGGTCTCGGGCAGCCACTTCAGTACGACCAGGGTGAGGAGGACGCCGACGAAGGTGAGGACGGCGAAGATGCCGCGCCAGTCGGTGAGCCGCAGCACCTGTCCGCCGATCGCCGGGGCGATGACGGGGGCGACGCCGGAGATCAGCATCAGGGTGGAGAAGAACCGGGCCATCTCCAGCCCGTCGTAGAGATCGCGGACCACCGCCCGTGCGATGACGATGCCCGCCGCGCCCGCGAGGCCCTGGAGCAGCCGGAAGCCGATGAGCAGTTCGACGGTGGGGGCGAAGGCGCAGATCGCGGTGGCGGCGATATAGACGACCATGCAGATGAGCAGCGGGCGGCGGCGCCCCCATTTGTCGCTCATCGGGCCGACGACGAGCTGGCCGAGTGCCATGCCCGCGAGGCAGGCGGTCAGGGTGAGCTGGACGGTCGCGGCGGACGCGGAGAGGGATTCGGTGACGGCGGGGAGCGCGGGCAGATACATGTCCATGGAGAGCGGCGGGAGCGCGGTGAGTCCGCCGAGGACGAGGGTGACGACGAGTCCGGCGCGGCGCGCGGCGGCGACGGGGGCCGCCTGGGCCCGGGGCCCGCTCCCCGCCGGGGCGGCGGCCGGGGCAACGGCCGGTATGTGCCCTTCCGGACCGGGCTCCGCGGAACCGGGCTCCGTCGAACCAGACCCCGCCGTACCGGGCCCCGCCGAACCGGGCTCCACCGAACCGGGCTCCACCGAACCGCCGCGTCCCGCTGAGGCGTGCCCTTCTGAACGGGGTCTTTCCGTGCTCGCTCGGCCGCTCTCCGGCTGGTGCATTACCTCTCCATATCGTTGAATCCTTGTCCATGTTCTCAGCTCGTTCGGATTGGTCGAGACCTCATGGGGTCATTTCTCGGGCACCCGGGCACCCGGGCGTACGGGCCGCGGTCAGCCGGGCACGAGCCCCGGCTTCCCCGCCTCGGTCACGAACGACGCGGCCGTGGCGATGGAAGCGCCCGGCACGGTGACGGCGGCGACCGTGCGGAAGTCCACGCGCGCCCGCCGCTCGTCGAGGGTGACGACCGCGTAGCCACGGCGCCCGTTGCCGTACCTCAGATGCGGATTGGCCCGGCGGAGGGCACCCCAGCCGGGCGGCCGGTCGGCGCCGTCCCCGCCGCTGCTGATGGAGGTGGTGACGATCTCGGTGCCGACCGTACGGGAGCGGGGATCGTCCCAGTCCGCCTTGAGGTCGAGGCCGTAGGCGACATGCACATCGCCGGTGAGGACCATCAGGTTCTCGATCCCGGCGGCCTGGGCCCCGGCCAGGACGCGCTCACGGGAGGCCGGGTAGCCGTCCCAGGA
>NZ_JBSGUP010000264.1:0-10559 GCF_053607985.1 Streptomyces sp. NPDC055078 | reverse complement strand
CCCGCACCACCCGGTGCGGGCCGCCCCCGCTCGTTGACGCCCCTCCTGGTGTCCCCGGGCAGGTCCCGGGGCCCGTACTCTCAGCCCGCCTGCCCGCCTGCCCGCCTGCCCGCCTGCCCGCCGGGCGGACGGCGCTCCTTTCGTAACTGGCCCTAGTGCCGTATCCCCAGCCCCGGCAGCAGCAGCTCCCCCCGGTCCTTGCAGCTCACATCCCGCGCGCGCAGGTCCTTCGGTTCCCTGGTGCCGCGCGCCCGCAGCTCGGCTATCGCCAGCCGGGCCGCCTCCGCCGTCTCCGGGCGCTCCGGCTCCGGGAACTCCGCCTGCCACCAGCCCCGGTCGCGGGAGTGCCAGCCGCGCGAGCGCATCAGCCGGGCGCGCTCCGGGCTGTCCTCGCCGTCCCGGTCGTCCACCGAGACATGGAGCCCGTCCGCGAGGGCGTAGGAGATCTGGAGCTGACGGCCCCGGTCGGCACCGCTGGTCAGTGAGAACCCCGCCCAGTCGCCCCCGACCTGCACGGAGAGCTGCTCGACCCAGGCGGCGAGCATCAGCTCCAACGCGCTCTCGAAGTGTTCGAGAGACGAGGCCATCCGGCCGCCGGTGCGCTCCACCGGGCTCTCGCCGGGGCCCGTGCGGTCCAATTGCCAGAGGTAGGGCAGCAGGTCGAAGTCGTGCGGCTCGCTCGCCGACCAGGCGCCACCCCACTCAAAGGTCCGCAGCTCCTGGTGCTCGAAGGCGTCCGTGTCATGGACGGACAGCTGGGCACGGTGGCGGTTGCCCGAGAGCAGCACGATCCGCCGCGCGTCCCGCCAGCGGACATTGGGCCCGTCGGCCGAGCCGCCGTACAGCGTCGGCTCGCCTATCCGGGCGACTATCGCCGCGTACACCGCACGGAAGGACTCCCGCCGATTCCGGAGCGAGGCGCCCGGCTCATAGGCGAGCACCGGCACCGGGCCATGACCGGCGAACGCGTCGGGCGTGTCGTGCAGCGCCCGGGCGAACTCCGCGGCTTCGCCCGGGGTCAGGATCGGCTGGTTGGTCCCCGTGGTCTCCATGCACTCCATCGTGCCAGCCGACACTGACAACGACCGCTGCCCGAAGAGGCATTTGTGGATTCAGGGCGGCGCGCGGGCCGGGCGGGCGCGAACGGGCAGCGGCAGCGGCGTCGGCAACGGCGTCGGCAGCTGAGTCGGCAGCTGAGTCGGCAACGACATCGGGAGGGGTGTAGGGAACGGGATTCAACTGTCATGTCCGGGCCGGGGCGTGCCGTTCGCGGCCCCGGGTCAGCGGCCGGGTGACGCGGACTCCGAGTATGCCCACCAAACGGTCGACAAAGGGATAAATGATCATGTTTGACTGTCAGAGTGTTCCCGAGTAGGTCATGAGTAGGTCATGAGTTCTTTGCGGGCTGTTCCCGATCAAAGATCCGCCAAAGATCCGCGAACGACCCAGGGAGCACGTCCGTTGGCAGCCATCGCCCGGTGGTGCATCAGGCACCGACTCGTCGCCGTCCTCCTGTGGATCGCCGCCTGCGCGGGCGTTGCCGCCGCGGCGGCCGTCGCCGGAACTTCCTACTCCAGCGACTACGAGGTCCCCGGCACCGAATCCGGCCGCGCCACCGCGCTCCTCGACCAGGGCTTCGACCACCAGAGCGGCGACAGCGACACCATCGTCTGGCACACCGAGGACGGCAGCGTCCGCGCCGCGGCGGTCCGGGAGCGCATGTCCCGGATGCTCGAATCGGTGGCCGGCCTGGACTCGGTGGCCGCCGTCGAGGGGCCGTACGACCCTGAGGGCGCCGCGCGGATCAGCCGGGACGGGCACACCGCGTACGCCACCGTCATCTTCGAGCAGCGGGCCGGCGAGATCCCCGAGGCCCACATCGAGCGGGTCGCCGACACCGCGCGGGCCGCCCGGACGGACGGCATCCGGGTCGAGCTGGGCGGCACCGCCATCGGGCTCGCGGAGTCGTCCGGCGGGTATGCCGCCGAACTGGTCGGGGTGACCGTCGCGGCCGTCGTCCTCTTCCTCGCCTTCGGCTCACTCGCCGCCAGCCTGCTCCCCATCGCCACCGCCCTCGTCTCCGTCGGCACGGCGTACGCGGGCATGATCCTGCTGGGACAGGCGATGACCCTGGCCGACTTCGCCCCGGTGCTCGGACTGCTCATCGGACTCGGCGTGGGCATCGACTACGCCCTCTTCATCGTCACCCGACACCGCAAGGGGCTGCGGGCGGGACTGCCGGTGGACGAGGCCGCCCGCGTCGCCGTCGCCACCACCGGCCGGGCCGTCGTCTTCGCCGGAGCGACCGTCTGCATCGCCCTCCTGGGGATGCTCATCCTGCGGATCGGCTTCCTCAACGGAGTGGCGATCGCCGCCTGTCTGACCGTCGTCCTCACCGTCGCCGCCTCGGTGACCCTGCTGCCCGCCCTGCTCTCCCTCATCGGGACGCGGGCGCTCAGCGGGCGCGAACGCCGGCGGCTGAGGGAGCACGGTCCGCAGCCCGAGGTACCGACCGGCTTCGCCGCCCGCTGGTCGGCGTTCGTGGAGCGCCGCCCCAGGCTGCTGGGAGCCGTCGCCGCCGTCGTCATGGTGGTACTGGCACTGCCGGTGTTCTCGCTCCACCTCGGCACCTCCGACCAGGGCAACAACCCCTCCTCGTCGACCACCCGCAAGGCGTACGACATGCTGGCGCACGGGGGTCCGGCGCAGCAGAGGGGGGAAGGCGGCGGCTTCGGGCCCGGCGCCAACGGCCCGCTCACCCTGGTGGCCCGTCTCGACGGCGCCGGCGACCGGCTCGCCATGGACGCGCTGCCCGACGCCCTCAGGGCCGCCGAGGGCGTCGCTTCGGTCGGTCCCGTCACCTACAACGACAGCGGTGATACGGCGCTGCTCACCGTCGTCCCGGCATCGGCCCCCCAGTCGAGGACCACCAGCGAACTCGTCGACCGGCTGCGCGACGACCTGCTGCCGGCCGCCGCCGACGGCACCTCCCTCAGGGTGTACGTCGGAGGGATGACCGCAGGCTACGACGACTTCGCCGATGTCATTGTCGATAAATTGCCGCTCTTCGTCGGTGTCGTCATCGCCCTCGGCTGCCTTCTGCTGCTGGTGGCGTTCCGGTCGATCGGCATCCCCCTGAAGGCGGCGGCGATGAACGTGGCCGCCGTGGCCTCCTCCTTCGGCGTCGTCGTCGCGATCTTCCAGTGGGGGTGGGGGAGCGAACTGCTCGGACTCGGCAGAGCGGGACCCATCGAACCGTTCCTGCCCGTCATCATGGTCTCCGTGCTCTTCGGGCTCTCCATGGACTACCAGGTCTTCCTGGTCAGCCGGATGTACGAGGAGTGGCTGGAGACGGGTGACAACCGCCGGGCCGTCCGGGTCGGGCTCGCCGAGACCAGCCGGGTGATCAACTCAGCCGCCGTGATCATGATCTCGGTCTTTCTGGCCTTCGTCCTCAGCGGAGACCGGATCATCGCGATGTGCGGCATCGGGCTCGCCGCCGCCGTCGCGCTGGACGCGTTCGTACTGCGCACGCTGCTGGTGCCCGCCCTGATGCATCTGCTCGGTGGCGCGAACTGGTGGCTGCCGCCCTGGCTGGACCGGCGGCTGCCCCGGATCAGCATCGAACCGGCCGAGCGGCACAGCCGTGCGAGGATCGATGAGCCGAGCACGAGCGGCGACGGACAGCTCGTGCCCTGACCGGTCCGGAGGAATGGCCACGATGTTCGCGATACCCCTGGAACTGCCCGGCGCCGAGCAGGCGGAACTGCGCCCCCTGGAGCCCTGGCGGGCGGCGGAGTTCCTCGCCCATATCGACCGGGGCAGGGAGTACATCGGCGAGTTCGTCGGACTCCCGGACGCCGCGAGCGACCTCGGCTCCGCCCGTGCCTTCCTCCAGTCGTACGCCGACAAGCAGGCCGCTGACCGCGGACGGCTCTACGGCATCTGGCTCGACGGCACCCTCGTCGGCGGGGTGCTCTTCCGGACGTTCGACGCCGAGTCGGGGAACTGCGAGGTCGGCTGCTGGCTGGAGCCCTCCGCCGTGGGCCGTGGGCTGGTCACCCGCGCCGTCCGGCTGCTGATCGACTGGGCTGTGGCGGAGCGCGGAATGCACCGCGTCGAATGGCTGGTCTCCGCCGGGAACCGCGCGAGCATCAAGGTCGCCGAGCGGCTGGGGATGCGGCGCGACGGCGTGCTGCGGGAGTCGTATCCGTACCGGGGAGAACGGCATGACACGGAGGTCTGGTCACTGCTGGCCCCGGAGTGGCGGAAGCCGCACGCGGGCCGGGAGGAGCTGTAGCGAACCCTGCGCGACCGGCCGCGCCGCTCGCATGGCCCCGCCGTCCGTACGTCCGTGCTCCTCTCCGGCTGCGCGGCTCATACGTCCGTGCTCCTCGTACGGCCCGTCTCTCGTACGGGCTGGGCCGCCCGGCCGGCCCGCTGTGCGGCTTCGCCGCAGGAGCGGCCCGGGGACGTTAAGGGGACTCTCAGACAGGCCCCCTACCGTGCGCCGCATGAACCCCACGGATACCGAGAAGACCACCGACAAGACCGCCCGGCCGGCGGGCGAAGGCCCCGGCGGGGAATCCGCCGCCGATACGCCGGAAGCCGCCAGGGCGACAGGAGGGACACCTGCGGACGCCGCCGCGCACGAGGTGGTCGAGGACACCGTGGGCGACGCCGCCGACTCCGACCGGGAGGACCCGGAGGACCTGGCAGACCCGGAGGACCTGGCAGATCTGGCAGATCTGGAAGACGAAGACCTGGACGACGAGGGAGACGGACAGGAGCGCCCGGCGGCCTCCTCCGGTCTGCTGATGGCCGCGGCGGCGGTCATCGCGGCCGGACTTGCCCTCATCGGCCTCAGCGGCGGTTGGGTCGGCCGGATCGCTGCCGAGCGCCAGACGCTGATCGGCCAGATCGAGACCTCCCAGGGCAGCCCGGCCGAGCAGATCTCGGCGATCTACGCCGACGCCTGGCACACCACCGCCCTGGTGAACGGCTTCTTCGCGTTCGTCGCCCTGGTCATCGGACTCGCCGTGCTCTCCCGGCCGCGGAAGCCCGGCTGGGTACGGGCGTTCGCCCTCGCCGGAGCCGTGCTCGGCGGCCTCGGGGTGCTCGTCTCGATCGGCATGTACTTCGATCTCATCCTGTCGCTGCCCAGCGCCAGGTCCTGAAGTTATCCACAAGCCGCTCGTTGTCCACAGGCGAGGGCGGCCGGTCGCCGGACAGTGCTCCAATGTTCCGTATGGATCACGACGAACTGCCTTCGCGCGGCGCCCGCCGCCCGCCGAATCCGCCACGATGCCCGCGATGCCCGCGATGTTCGCGGCGACGGCCGCCCGGTCTGCTGCCGAGCCCTCCGGCGTCGGGTCTGCCTCGGCGCCGTTCGGCGTCGGGTCTGCCACCGAGCCCTTCGGCGGCGGACCCGACGAGGATGCCTGATCGCCGGGGCACAGGGGCCTTAGACGCGGCTGTCAGGGCCTCAGGGCCTGTCCTAAGGACAGCGGCGGCTCGCGGGGGAGACGGCCTAAGGACCCTGACCCGCGAAGATGCGGCAGCCTCCCCATGCCCGGCATCCCTCTGGGAGACGAGATTGGAGACCCGGCGGGACCGCCGGACCGATCTCATCACCGGGGAGTGCGACATGTGGGCCCACGACCTTCCGAAGCTGCGCCACGCCGAGCTGATCCAGCAGGCCACCGACTACCGGCTTGCCCGGCTTGCCCGGCAGGCCCGCCAGGAGCGCCGGGCCGCCCGGCGGTCGGCCAGGGAGAGGGAGGACGGGGTGAAGGGCGATGACGACCGGTTCGTACGGGCGGCCTGACCCGGTGCGAGAGCCATCGGCGGGGACCGGCGCGCGGGGGAGCGCGGTCGCCGGACCCGCCGTGCGGACGGACGCGGTCGCCGGACCTGACGTGCGGACGGACGCGGTTGCCGGACCTGACGTGCCGCCGGTCGCGGTCGCCGGACCCGCCGTGCCGCCGGTCGCGGGCGTCGGGAGCGGTGTGCCACCGGACGGCTGTGCGATGCTCGGCGGCGTGGAGACGATGTCCGTCAGTCCGGTGTTCGTGGGACGCGCGGGTGAGCTGTCGGCGCTCACCGACGCGCTCGTACGGGCGTCGGGCGACGGAGGCGACCACCGCCGGGGCGAGCCGCAGGCGCTGCTCATCGGCGGTGAGGCCGGGGTGGGCAAGACCCGGCTCATCGAGGAGCTGCACACCGAGGCAGACCGCCGGGACGCCGTCGTCGCCATCGGCGGCTGTGTGGAGATCGGTGCGGACGGACTGCCGTTCGCGCCCTTCTCGACCGCCCTGCGCGCGCTCCACCGCCGCCTCCCCCGGGAGCTGGCCGAGGCCGCCGCGGGCCAGGAGCAGGAGCTGGCCAGGCTGCTGCCCGAGTTGGGGGAGCGGCCCGTCGGCGAGCGGGGCGGCTATGCCGAGGAAGGCATGGCGCGCCTCTTCGAGCTGACCGCTCGACTGCTGGAGCGGGTCGCCGCCGACCGTACGGTGGTGCTCGTCCTGGAGGATCTGCACTGGGCGGACGCGTCCACCCGCCATCTGCTCGCCTATCTCTTCCGCACCCTGCGCCGCGGCCGGCTCGTCGTCATCGCCACCTACCGCTCCGACGATGTCCACCGGCGCCATCCCCTGCGGCCCTTCCTCGCCGAGCTGGACCGGATGCGCACCATCCAGCGCATCGAGCTGACCCGGTTCAGCCGTGACGAGGTCCACCGCCAGCTCGCCGGAATCCTCGCCACCGAGCCCGCGCCGGACATGGTCGACCGGATCTTCGAACGCTCGGACGGCAACGCCTTCTTCGTCGAGGAGCTGGCCCGCAGCGTCGCCGACGACTGCCCCGACGCACTGCCCAGTTCGCTGCGCGACATCCTCCTCGTCCGGGTCGAGGCGCTGTCCGAGGACGCCCAGCGTGCCGTGCGCATCATGGCCGAGGGCGGCTCGACCGTGGAGTACGGGCTGCTGCTCGCCGTCGCCCGGCTCTCCGAGGACGACCTCATCGAGGCGCTGCGGGCCGCCGTCGGCGCGAACATCCTGCTGGCCACGGCGGACGGCGACGGCTACCGCTTCCGGCACTCCCTGGCGCGCGAGGCCGTCAGCGACGATCTGCTGCCCGGCGAGCGCTCCCGGATCAACCTCCGCTATGCCGAGGCGCTGGAGGCCGACCCCGCGCTCGTCCGGGTCGAGGAGCGGGCCATGCGTCTCGCCAGCTACTGGTACCACGCCCATGACACCGCCAAAGCCCTCCCCGCCGTCCTCAGCGCCTCCGCCGAGGCCCGCCGGCGGCATGCCTACTCCGAGCAACTGTGGCTGCTGGAGCGCGCGATGGAGCTGTGGGACCGCACTCCGCTCGATGTACGGGACGCGCTGACGCCCCTCGACCACGCGGTGGCCTGTCCGCCGTCCGACGGCGACCCCGCCACCACCCCGCTGAGCTTCCTCGATCTGATGACCGAGGCCACCGCCGCTGGCCGGCTCAGCGGCGAGCGGGAGAGAGTGCTGAAGATCGCCAGACGCGGGCAGCGGCTGGCGCACGCGGAGAACGACCCGCTGCGCACCGCCTGGTTCGCCGTACAGCGCTCCCGGCTGATCTCGGCGCTCGGCCGGGGCGACGGCGGGGCCGAGCTCGCCGAGGCACAGGAACTGGTGCGTGGGCTGCCGCCGTCCGCCGTGCACGCCGAGATCCTCGCGGCGGCCGCGGGCTGGGACCGGCTGCGCGCCCCCGGCCCGGAGAGCCTGGCGACGGCCGAACGCGCCGTGGAGTACGCCCGGATGGTCGGCGAGGAGGAGAACGAACTGCTCGCCCGGCTCTCCCTGGGCGACCTCATGGTCGACGCCGGGGACATCGACGGCGGGCTCGCCGAGATGCACGCGGTCAGGAAGCGCGCCGTCGCCCTCGACCACCCCTCGCTCGTCGCGAGCGCCTATGTCAACCTGCCCTCCTGCCTGGAAGGCGTCGGACGTTCCCAGGAGGCCGTGGACATCCTCATCGAAGGCGTCGTGCTCGCTCGCGGCTACGGCCTGCTGGACACCGAGGCATGGATACTGGCCAACCTCGCCGAGTCGTACTACTCACTCGGGCGCTGGGACGAGATGCGGGACAACGCTGAGCGCGCACTGCGTATCGCGCTGAGTCCCAAACCCCGGGGGTACGCCGCCATCGGCCTCGGTGAAGCGGCGCTCGGCCGCGGCGACACGGTGCGGGCGGCGGAACACCTGACGGCCGCCCGCGCCCATTTCGGGACCGACGACCCGACGCCGCACAGTTCCCTCGGGCTGGACACGCTCACCGTCGGCATCGCGGCCCTGGAAGGGCGGATCCAGGACGCCCGCGCCGATTTCGCCCGCGCCTCCCGGGCCGGCTTCCCACCGGGTTCCCAGCGCTACGCCTGGCGCCTGCTGAGGGTCGCGGCCACCCTGGAGGCCGACACCCGGGGCCTGCCCGCGGCGGAACCGGGCCGGGCCGACGCGCTGGACCTCGTCGGCGGACTGGCGCGCCGGCTCGCCACCCCGGCGCCGGTGTGGATCGCGTACGAGTGCTGGGTCCGGGCCGAGCTGCGCCGCGCGGTCGGCCAGGACACGCCCGAGGACTGGGCGGAGGCCGGGGAAGCCTTCGAGCGGGTGGACTTTCCCTTCGAACGGGCCATGGTCGGCCTCCGCCGGGCCGAGGCGCTCCTCCCGTCCGACCGCGCGCACGCCACGGAACTGCTGCGCGGTGCCGACGCGACCGCCCGCAGGCTGGGCGCCCGCCCGCTCGCCGAGGACATCGCCCTCCTCGCCCGGCGCGCCCGGATCTCCCTGGCCGACACCCCGCCCGCCCCGGCCCTCCAGCAGGGCCCGGCGCTCGGCCTCACGCCCCGGGAGGAGGACGTCCTGCGCCTGGTCGCCAAGGGCCACAGCAATCGCCAGATCGCGGAGGAGCTGTACATCTCCCCGAAGACGGCGAGCGTCCATGTCTCCAACATCCTCGCCAAGCTGGGCGTATCCGGCCGCGGCGAGGCCGCAGCCCTGGCCCACCGCCTGCGTCTGTTCCCCACCCCGGACGACTCCCCGGCCCCGACCTGACCCCGGCCTGCCCCCGCCCGCCCAGAACCGGCCTGCCCCGGCCCGCCCAGACCCGACCTGGACCCGATCCCGCCGAACACAGACCTGACCCCGCCCGGCACCAGACCCCGACCTCGGCCCGATGCCGCCTGACCCCGGCCTGCCCCGGGCGCCGCCTGACCTCCGCCGCGCCGCCCTCGGCTGGGCGGCCCGCCGGGCGGTCCGCCGCGCCGCCCGGCCAACGGCCCGCCCGACCCCGTGTGCGGGACCCTGGGCGCGGTCGGGTCCGCACCTTCGGCCGGGGGTCTCAGGCTTCCGGCTGGGGCTGGGGCTGGGGGTCGGGTTCGGACGCGGGGTCGGGGCCCTCGGGGCGGCGGACGGTGACCTTGCCCGAGGAGAGGTCTATGGGGCCGCGGGAGGGGTCGCCGTCGCCGACGTCCGTCCTTGTCAGCGCCAGGCGGTTGCGTTCGTCTTCCGAATGCTGCCGACCAGGGGCGAAGAGCTGCTCGAACACATTGAACACCGGCGGTACACCTCCTACTTCACCTCCAGCAGGAGGATCCTGTCGTCACCCGCCGCAGGCGTGCCCCTGGTGTCCGTCTCACTGGTGATCACCCAGATCGTGGAGCCGCCCGCCGCGAGAACCGTCCGCAGTCGGCCGTACTTCTCTTCGAGGAACGACTGGGGAGCGGCCGAGGGTTCCCTCCCCGCCAGCGGAATGCGCCAGAGCCGCTCGCCGCCCAGCCCGGCCATCCAGATCGAGCCCTGCGCGTAGGCGATTCCGCTCGGGGACGCCTGGTCGGTGCGCCACTGGGCCACCGGGTCGACAAAGCCGGGCTTGCCGCCCTTGCCCTCGACCTGCGGCCAGCCGTAGTTCTTTCCCGGCTCGATCAGATTCAGCTCGTCCCAGGTGTTCTGGCCGAACTCCGACGCCCAGAGCCGCTTCTCGGAGTCCCATGCCAGGCCCTGCACATTGCGGTGGCCCAGGGAGTAGACGAGGGAGCCGGACGCCGGGTTGCCCGGTGCCGGGCGGCCGTCCGGGGTCATCCGCAGGATCTTGCCGCCCAGGGACTCCCGGTCCTGGGAGAGCCCCGTCTCACCCGTCTCACCCGTGGCGACGTAGAGCATCTTGTCCGGGCCGAACGCGATCCGCCCGCCGTTGTGGTTGACCCCCTTGGGGATGCTCCGCAGGATCGTGTCCGGTGCGCCGAGCTGCTGGCCCGCGGGCTTGCGCTCCTCGTACCGCATCCGGGCGACACGGTTGTCCGAATCGGTGGTGAAGTACGCGAACACCATGCGGTCCGAGGCGAAGGAGGGGGAGAGCGCGAGGCCGAGGAGCCCGCCCTCGCCGCCGGGGGAGACCCCCACCACCTGACCGGCCTCGGTCTTCTTCCCGCTCTCCGCGTCGACGCGGGTGATCGTCCCCTCGTCGCGCGAGGCCACCAGCAGATCACCGTCCGGCATCGCCGCCGCGCCCCAGGGCGATTTCAGCCCCTC
>NZ_JBSGUP010000263.1:0-10572 GCF_053607985.1 Streptomyces sp. NPDC055078 | reverse complement strand
CCCGTAGGCCCGGCCCTCTGACCCAGGGCCCGGCCCGCCTCCCGAGGCCCGGCGGGCCGGGACACCCACGAACCGGGCGGCCTGCCCGGCGCCCGCCGGGCCCAATCCCGGCGACCGGCCCCGCGCCCGCATGAGGGCAGGACGGGGGCGCCCGCCAGGGCAGGACCGGGGCGTGCGGCCGGGCCGTGCGGTTATGCGCGGAGGTGGGAGGTGTCGTTGAGGACGCGGAGCGAGGCATTGCCGTCCGTGTAGTACGCCACGGCGGAGACGGACGCCGCCGACAGCTCCATCCGGAAGACGGACTCGGGCGGGGCACCGAGGGCCAGACGGACCAGGGTCTTGATCGGGGTGACATGGGAGACGAGGAGGACGGTACGCCCCGGGGACCGGGCCACGAGCCGGTCGCGGGTGGCTGCGACGCGGCGGGTGACCGTGGCGAAGCTCTCCCCGCCCCCGGTCGGGGCGGCCTTGGGGGAGGCGAGCCATGCGGCGAGGTCCTCGCCATGACGCTCCTGGACCTCCGCGAAGGTCAGTCCCTCCCAGGCGCCGAAGTCCGTCTCGCGCAGCCCGTCCTCGATCCGGACGTCCAGACCCAGCCGGGCGGCCACCGTCTTCGCGGTCTCCCGGCAGCGCGTCAGGGGAGAGCTGACGATCTCCTGTACGGTGCCGCGCGCGGCGAGCGCGGCGGCCACCGACTCGGCCTGGCGCAGGCCCACCGGGGAGAGCGAGGGATCACCGCCGCCGCTGCCCGAGAACCGCTTCTCCGGGGTGAGGGCGGTCTCGCCGTGGCGCAGCAGGACGAACGTCGCCGGGGTGCCCAGGTCGGCGGACGGCCCCCAGCCGACGGCAGGCGAAACGGCGGCGTCCCGCTCCGGACGGCCGCCCGACAGCGCCGCGCGGGCCTTCGCCGCACCGGCCGCCGCGTCACCGACGACCCGGGCCGCCGAGGTGTCCCTGGCGCTCAGCTCGGCCGTGGAACGCGAGGGCTCCCACTGCTTGCCCTTCTTGCCCGCGTCCATGGCCTCATTGGCCAGCCGGTCCGCGTGCTTGTTCTTCTCGCGCGGGATCCACTCGTACGACACGGCCGACGCGGGGAAGACACCCGCGGCCTGGGCCGCCAGCGGCTTCATATCGGGGTGCTTGATCTTCCAGCGGCCCGACATCTGCTCGACGACCAGCTTGGAGTCCATCCGGACATGCACGGACGCCTCGGGATCGAGGGCGCGGGCGGCCCGCAGGCCCGCCACCAGGCCCTTGTACTCGGCGACATTGTTGGTCGCGACCCCGATGTACTCGGCGGCCTCGGCGAGCGTCTCCCCGGTGGCCGGGTCGAGCACCACGGCGCCATAGCCCGCGGGGCCGGGGTTGCCCCGGGACCCGCCGTCCGCCTCGACGACGAACTTGCGCATCAGAGACCGGACTCGGCGGTACGGACCAGAATGCGGCGGCAGTTCTCACAGCGCAGCACGGTGTCGGGCGAGGCCGCGCGCACCTCGTTGACCTCGGTGATGTTCAGCTCCAGCCGGCAGCCCTCGCAACGGCGCTGGTAGAGCCGGGCGGCGCCCACCCCGCCCTGCTGGACGCGCAGCTTCTCGTACAGCTTCAGCAGATCGGCGGGGATGACGGCGGAGATCGCCTCGCGCTCCTTGGTCACCGAGCCGGTCTCGTCGTCCAGCTCCTGGAGCGCCACATCCCGCTGCGCGGTGACGAGATCGGTCTTGGCCTGGACGGAGGTGACCCGCTCGGTCAGCTCGGCGACCCGCTCCTGCACGGACTCGCGGCGCTCCATCACATCGAGGACGACGTCCTCCAGGTCACCCTGGCGCTTGGCGAGGGAGACGATCTCGCGCTGGAGACTCTCCAGGTCCTTGGGGGAGGAGATCGCGCCGGAGTCCAGCCGCTGCTGATCACGGACAGCGCGCTGGCGCACCTGGTCGACGTCCTGCTCCGCCTTGGTCTGCTCGCGGGCGGTGTCGCTCTCCTCGGTCTGCGCGGCGACCAGCAGATCGCGGAGCTGCGTGAGGTCCTTGGTGAGGGACTCGATCTCGGCGTGCTCGGGGAGCGACCTGCGCTTGTGGGCGAGCTGCGACAGGCGGACATCCAGGGCCTGGACGTCGAGAAGTCGGATCTGGTCGGCGGGCGCGGCGTTCAGTTGGGGGCTCCAGGAGAAGAGATACGGGTTGACCAGGGATCGGTGACCGTGTGCGAGACATGGACCCGCAGGTCCCAGCCGTGCCGGTCGGAGAGGGTGTCGAGCTGCGCGGCGGCCAGCTCGCACCAGGGCCACTCGGTGGCCCAGTGCGCGGCGTCCACCAGCCCGAGCGGGGAGTGCTGGGTGGCTTCGGAGACCGGGTGGTGGCGCAGATCCGCCGTGAGGAAGGCGTCGACGCCCGCCGCGCGCACGGCGTCGAAGAGGCTGTCGCCGGAGCCGCCGCTCACCGCGACCGTCCGGACGAGGGTTTCGGGGTCGCCCGCGAGGCGCACCCCCTGCGCCGTCGCGGGGAGCCGCTTGGCGGCGCGCTCGGCGAACTGCGCGAGCGTCTCGGGATGGTCCAGCTCGCAGATCCGGCCGAGCCCGCGGCGGCCCGCCGGGTCACCGGGGTCCGGCACCAGGGGACGGACGACCCGCAGGTCGAGCGCGCCCGCGAGGGCGTCGGAGACACCCGGGTCGGCGGTGTCGGCGTTGGTGTGCGCGACATGGAGGGCGATATCGCGCTTGATCAGGGTGTGGACGACCCGGCCCTTGAAATGACCCGCCGCGACCGTCGTCGTACCCCGGAGATAGAGCGGGTGGTGTGTGACGATCAACTGGGCGCCGAGGGCGATCGCCTCGTCGGCGATCTCCTGAACGGGGTCGACGGCGAACAGGACGCGCCGGATCTCCGCGTCGGGGTCGCCGCAGACCGTGCCGACCGCGTCCCACGCCTCGGCCCGGTCGGGGGGCCAGAGGCGGTCGAGGGCTGCGATGACTTCGGAGAGACGGGGCACGGAAAACAGGTTACCCGCGCTCCTCGCCCCCTCGGCCTGCGCTGTCCACAAGGCCGGTCGGAAAAGACGACTATTGCCCGGCGGTGGGTCCGATACCGGGTTCGGTACCGGGTCCCTATCGCCCGGAGCGTGCGCGGCGGCGGGGTACAGAGGGTACAGAGGGGGCAGAGGGGGCAGAGGAGGACAGGCGGTGCTCCCGGAGGTCCGGTGGAGCGCCCGGGTGCGCCACGCCGGACGACTCCGGACACCGCCCCCGGCACGAGCGCAACCGCCCCTGGGGTGAGCACAGCCCGCCCCCGGCACGAGCACAACCGCCCCTCTCCGGGCAGGTAAATCCCCCCATGCCCACTCTTATGTGTGAACAGACGGTTCTCGTGTTGTTCGGCAGGAAGTGCGAACCTAGCTTCGTGGCCGGAGGTGACGAGCCGATGACAGCCTGTGCCATCGAGACCGCCGCGGAGGGCGCGACCGTGGGGCGTACGGGGATCACGATCACCGCGGACGGCGCCTACGCGGCCCGGCTCGCGGGGGACGGGGAGGCCCTGTTCCCCGAGCGGTGGACGCTCGACGGGCCCGAGCCCTACGCCGTACCGCTGCCGCTCGACCAGCCGGAGGAGCGCGACACCGATCTGCTGCCGCTCACCGACGGGCGGGTGCTGATCCGTCGCCGGGTGCTGGGGCGGCACCTCTTCTCGCTGCTGTACCCGACGGGCCCCGGAACCGGTGAACTGCCTCTCGGCGGTGTCGAGTCCACCGAACTGACGCTCCTGCCGCCGGCGCCGGACGGCACGCGCGCGTACGCCATCGCGCCGGGCGCCAGGTCGACGGCGATCTGGCTGGTGGCCGGTGGCGCGTTCGGCCCGGAGTACGTCGCCGAGGTGCCGGGGCACTGCTCCGGTGGTGTCTGGCTCGACCGTACGGGCCGGATGCTCGCCCTCGACCGGCGGCTGGACGGCGGTCCGGTCAAGGCCGTGGCGGTCGATCTGGAACGCGGCGGCGAGGTGACCCCCCTCCTCCAGATCACCGAGGAGAGCGACGACCGGCTGCTGCTGGCCGACCCCGACAGTGGCCTGCTGCTGCTGCGCTCCAACGCCCCGGGGCACGACCGGCTCGGGTGGGGGGTCCTGGGGAGCCTGCGCCCGGTGCGCTTCCCCGAGTGTCTTCGGCTGCCCGACTGCGCGGTCACCCCCTTCGCGGCCCAGCCGGGCCAGGTACTGATGCCGGAGAGCTGCGCGGTGGCGCTGCGGATCGACGGGGCGGCGGGGAACTGGCTGGGTCTGTGGCGCCCCGCCGACCGGAAGCTGTGTCAACTGCCCGCGCCGGAGGGGTGGCTGGCGGGGGCCGGACTGTGGAGCGCCGAGGGCGTGCTGCGGCTGCCGTACGCGACGGGGGCGGTGCCCTGCGGGGTGGCGGGCGTGGACGCGGCGTCGGCGTGGGAGCGGAGTGGTGACGTGGGGGGCGAGGGAGACGCGGGAGATGCGGGAGACGAAGGGGACGCCGGGGACGCGGGAGCGCGTTCGCCGGAGGCGGGCGTTCCGGTGGTGGCGGGGGCCGGGCCGGAGCGAGCCGTAGGGGAAACGCCCAGGTCGGACGGGGGCGGTGACGCGATGCCGTGGAAGCCCATTCCTTTGCAGCAGGCACCTCTCATGGGGCGCGTGGGGCTTCGTTAAACTCTACGGCCTGCCAGTTGTTCGGCGTCGCCGCGGCGTTGTCTCGGCGACCGGTCATCGCGAATACGACGGGGGTATTTTCCACATGTCTGAAGCCCGTACCGATACGGCTCACGAGCGTCCTCAGGGGGCGTACGGGATAGAGGCCGGCGGCGCAGGTAAGCACCGGGGGGTTGCGGCGGCGGAGGATGCGGCGACGGAGCCGCACGGTAAGCATCGCCGGGAGTCCGGCGCGGCGGATTCGGGGACCTGAGCCTCCGGCTCGCGCCCCGGGGCCCCGGGCCCGCTGAGTGTTCCTGGGGTTCGATCCCTGCGGTTCGATCCCTGGGGTTCGATCCCTGAGGGCGGGCGCCGCCCCGAATGGCTCGGCCCGTTCGGGGCGCGGGCCCCGTGCGTCGGACGCCTCGGCGCGGCCGTCCGCACCGTCCCCCGCACCGAGGTCGTACAGGACCGGTCCCGGCACCCGTTCCAGAAGGCGTTCCAGGGCCGGTTGGCCCTCTGTGCAGATGTGGGAATGACAGTACGTCAGACCCTGGTGCGGCCGTGCCGTCCCAGGTCATCCGTACGGGGCGGGCCTACGCTTGGGCCGTGGAAGAGATGCCCCCGAGCCAGCGCCCCGTCCGGTCCGTACGTGTCCTTCTCGCCGAGGACCGGGGTACGGCGCACGGCGCCCTCGCGCTGCTGCTCGGGATGGAGCAGGGCATCGAGGTCGTCGCCCAGGTGGGCCGGGGGGACGAGATCGTACGGATGGCCCAGGACGTACGGCCCGATGTCGCGCTGCTGGACATCGGGATGCCGGGGCTGGGCGGGCTCGACGCCGCCGCCGGGCTGCGGGACGAGGTGCCGGACTGCCGGGTGCTGATCATGGCGACATCCGGGCGGCCGGCCTATCTGCGGCGGGCGCTGGAGGCCGGTGCGGCGGGTTTTCTGATCAAGGACGGGCCGGTGGAGGAGCTGATCCGGGCGATCCGGCGGGTACTGACCGGCGAGACCGTGTTCGACCCGGCGCTGGCCGCCGCCGGTCTGGACGCGCTCCCCTGCCCGCTGACCTCGCGGGAGCGGGAGGTGCTGAACGCGGCGGTGGACGGCGCGAGCACCGTGGAGATCGCCGGGCAACTGCGGCTGCCGGAACCGGTCGTACGGACCGCCCTGGCCTCGGCGATCGCCAAGACGGGCACGCGGGCGGCGGGCGAGGCGGTACGGGCCGCGCGCGGTCAGGGCTGGCTGTAGCCGCGAAGCCACCCGGCGAGCCACCCGGCGAGCCACCCGGTGGGGCGGGGGCCGGGCGTGGGTTGGTACGGCTCCGGGCGCGGGCCGCTCCGGCTCCGGCGCGCGGCTCCGCGACTCGGGCTGCCCCGGGTCGCTACGGCTCCGTTCGCCGCGGCAGCCAGATCAGCATCAGGACCGCGCCCGCCAGCAGCAGGCCCGTGGCCGCGCGGAAGGAGAGGGCGTATCCGGCGGCCAGTTCGGCCGGGGTCGTACCGCCCGCCGTGCGGGAGGCCGCGACCGTGGAGAAGACGGCGAGGCCGAGCGCGCCGCCCATGGTCCGGGAGGTGTTGACGAGGCCGGAGACCAGTCCCGCGTCCCCCGGTTCGCCGCCCGCCGTGGCGAGGGTGGCGAGGGGGGTCGCGGCGAGCCCGATGCCCGTCATCATCAGGATGCCCGGCCCCAGAATGGCGGTGAGGAAGGTCCCGTCGGCGGTCATCGTGGACTGCCAGCCGAATCCGGTCGCGGCGATCAGCGTGCCGATGACGGCGACGTTCGCGGCACCGGCCCGGGCCATCAGCCGGGGTGCCAGCTTCGAGCCGACGATCACGGCGACCGAGCTGGGGATCAGGGCGAGGCCCGCCTTCAGCGGGGTGTAGCCGAGCACGTTCTGGGCGTACACCGTCATAAAGAACCACATGGCGAACGAGGCCGAGCCGATGACCATCATGGTCACATTGCCCGCGCTGACCGCCCGGGAGCGGAACAGTTTCAGCGGCATCAGCGGGGCCGCGGTGCGCGCCTCGACGATCGTGAAGAGGCCGAGCAGGGCGAGACCGCCGAGGAGCGGCAGCAGGGTGGCGGACGCGGTCCAGCCGGACTCCTCGGTCTGCACGATGCCGTACGCCACGGCGGCCAGACCGCTGGTGACGAGGACCGCGCCGGGGAGGTCCAGCCTGCGGCCCGTGGCCTCGCGGCCCTCGGTGAGCCAGATGGCCGCGCCGATCAGCACCAGCGCCCCCACGGGCACATTGATCAGCAGGACCCAGCGCCAGGAGAGCAGATCGGTCAGGGCCCCGCCGACGAATCCGCCCGCCGCCCCGCCCGCCGCGCCCACGGCCGACCAGGTGCCGATCGCCCGGGTCCGCGCCGGTCCCGGCGGCACCGTGGCGGTCACGATGGTGAGGGTCGCGGGCGCGAGGACCGCCGCCCCCAGGCCCTGCACGGCGCGGGCGGCCAGCAACTGCCAGCCCTCCTGCGCGAGACCGCCCGCCAGTGAGGCGGCCGTGAAGAGCCCGAGTCCGGCGAGGAAGGTCCGCTTGCGCCCGAAGATGTCGGCCGCCCGCCCACCGAGGAGCATGAACCCGGCGAACGCGATGGCGTACGTATTGAGCACCCACTGGAGCCCGGCGGTGGAGAGCCCGAGGTCGGCGCGCATGGAGGGCAGCGCCACATTGACGACGGATACGTCGAGGACGACCAGGAACTGCCCGGCACACGCGGCGAACACGACGAGCCAGGTGCGTGCGGGCCGGGCGGTGGGGGTCGGTATGCGGGAGTGCTGGGTGTCGGTGGGGGCTTGGGCCATGAGTGTCATGGTCTCAGCAGTCGATCGGGCCGTACATCCGGATATCGATGTACGGACGCGGTCGGCAGGTCCTAGGACCTCCGCCGGCGCGGAGACGTCCTGGTGCGGGCGCTGACAGGTCCTGGATCCGGCGCGGAGAGCCCTGGTGCCGGCCCGGACGCCCCGCGACGGCGCGGGCCCCCACGCCCCGTGACGGCGAGCCCCGGTGGCATCAGACACCATGGGCGCCCCGGCACCCGTACGACCAGGAGGAACATCTCCATGACCGCCGACCCCGTGAAGAACGCCGTGAAGAACGCCGCCAAGAACACCGCCACGAACGCCGCCACGAACGCCGCCACGAACGCCCTGGAGAACCCCACGGCGACCTCCACGGCAACCCCGGTGGTCGCGGCCCCCATGACCGCAGCCCCCATGACCGCGACCCCCGCCACCGCCCTCGACCCGAAGACGCTCGCCGCCTTCGAGGGAGCCAAGGGCTTCATGCCCCTCGCCGAGGGGCTCGCTCTCCATGCCGCAGCCGTCGCGGCCGGTGCGCTCGGGCTGCCGTTGCTGGAGGTGGGGACGTACTGCGGGCGTTCGACGATTCTGCTCGCGGATGCCGCGCGGGGCGCGGGGGTCACCGCCGTCACCGTCGATCACCACCGGGGCAGCGAGGAGCAGCAGGAGGGGTGGGAGTACCACGATCCGGGCGTTGTCGACCCCGAGGTCGGGCGGATGGACACTCTCCCGACGTTCCGGCGCACCCTGCACCGGGCCGGTCTGGAGGACCATGTCGTCGCCGTCGTCGGCCGCTCCCCGCAGGTGGCCCGGCTCTGGGGCGCCCCGCTCGGGCTGGTCTTCATCGACGGCGGCCACACCGACGAGCACGCGGGCGGCGACTACGAAGGGTGGGCGCCCTGGGTCGCCGACGGCGGGCTGCTGGTGATCCACGATGTCTTCCCGGACCCGGCCGACGGCGGGCAGGCCCCGTACCGGGTCCACCAGCGGGCGCTGGCCTCCGGCGCGTTCACCGAGGTGTCGGCGACGGACTCGCTGCGCGTCCTGCGGCGTACGGGGCCGGGAAACCGAAGGTCCGGGCTAGCATCGCGGACGTGCAGCACGACCAGAACCACCCTTTCGACGAGCGCGGAGGCCGGGGCGGAAGCGCCCGCCGCCGAGGGCCCGCGATCCTCGCCGTCGGCGTCCTCCTGACGGCCGCCCTGGCCGGCTGGCTCGTCTGGCAGTCGGGGACCGGCCCGCAGTCGAAGGCCGGGAAACAGCCGGGGGCCGGGCCGCAGTCGCCCACGGCACAGCCGTCACGGGCGGACGGCTCCGAACGGCCACCGCCCGCCCCGGGCGGCGGGAACGACGGGAGCCCGGGGGCCGGGGCGGGGCGCGGCCCGCTGTCCGGCAGGACCGTCGTGATCGACCCAGGTCACAATCCCGGAAACTTCCGGCACACCACCGAGATCAATCAGCTCGTGGATATCGGAACCAACCGCAAGGAATGCGATACAACGGGCACTTCGACCAATGACGGCTACATCGAAGCCGCGTTCACCCGTGATGTCTCCGAGCGCCTGCGCACCCTGCTGGAGAAGCAGGGCGCGACGGTCCGGTTCACCCATGACGGCAACCGGCCCTTCGGTCCCTGTATCGACGAGCGCGCCCGTGTCGGCAACAAGGCGGGCGCGGACGCCGTCGTCTCCGTCCACGCCGACGGATCGGACCGGGGCAACCGGGGCTTCCATCTGATCCTGCCCGGCCTCGTCAAGGCGGGCGCGGCGGACACCACCGCCATCGTCGGACCCTCGCGTGACCTCGGCGAACGGATCGCGACGACGTTCGCACACGCCACGGGCACCGAGCCGTCCAACTACGTGGGCGGCGGCACCGGTCTGGTCGTACGCGAGGATCTGGGCGGGCTCAATCTGTCCACCGTGCCCAAGGTGTTCATCGAATGCGGCAACATGCGTGACCCACGCGACGCCGCTCTGCTGACCAGCTCCGACTGGCGGCAGAAGGCGGCCCGGGGAATCGCGGACGGACTCCGCGGACACCTGCTCGGACGGTCGTGAGCAGAATCGTGATCAGGATCGTGATCAGGCCCCCGATCGGATATGACTCTTTATGCCGAGCAGACGGCCGGATCGGGCAGAGGATAGATTCACCCCTACGATGGGGAGTCACCCCCTAAGCTCCGCGCCGTGCACACCGCCTGCGGCGGCAGCGACGACCGCCCCGATGAGACGACCGACGAAGGACTTGTTACGTGAACATCCGCTCCCTCAGTCGAGGCGACGGCGTGGTGATCGGAGCAGCGGTACTGCTGTTCATCGCCTCGTTCCTGGAAACGATCGACTGCTCAGGCCCCAGCTGCGGGGATCTCACCGCCTGGGACAACGGTTCCCTCTTCATGGGCGTCTACCTCGCAGGCATCATCAGCGCGGCACTGATCGCCCTCTCCCATCTGCTGCCGAGGCCCCCGAAGGTCATCGGAATCGAGCTGGGCCACCTGGGCATCGCCCTCGCCGTCTTCGCCGCCTGGTCCGCACTCGGCGCGATCTTCGACCCGGCCGGCCCGCTGAACGCCGACGGGGTGAGCATCGACGCGGGCACCGGACTGATCCTCGGCTTCATCGCCACGCTCCTGCTGGCCGCGGGCGCGGTCTGCTCCCAACTCGTACCCGCCCTCAGGGCCCCGCTCCTCGGCGCCCCGCGCCCGGCGGCCCCGGCGGCCCCGTACGGCGGGCAGCCGCAGTCCGGTTACGGCTACCCGGGCGCCGCCCAGCAGCAGCCCCAGCCGTACGGGGGCCAGCAGCCCGGTCAGGGGCAGCCCTCCTACGGCGGGCAGCAGCCCGTGCAGCCCGGTCCCGCCGCGCCGCAGGCCGGTGCCGCCCCGGACTTCGCGCCGTTCTGGTTCGCGGTTCCGGTGGCCCGTCCGCTGTACGGCGAGGACGGCTCACCCACGCCGATCGCCGAACTCGCGCCCGGCACCTGGTACCTCGCGGTGGAGCAGCGCGGACCCGGCCTGATCGCCCAGACGCAGGACGGCCGCCGTGGCGTCCTCCAGGACACGGCGGGCATCCAGCGCGGCTGACCCCCGACCGTACGAACACACGACGACGGCCCCCGCCC
>NZ_JBSGUP010000262.1:0-10613 GCF_053607985.1 Streptomyces sp. NPDC055078 | reverse complement strand
GCCACATACACGCACCCGGGTACGCACATCCAGCCCGTTGGGGGTCCCCCCGGACGAAGTCTGGGGGGGGAGATTGAGGACACGTACCCGGGTGCGCAATTCCAGCCCGTCCGGCGATTGAGGACACGCCCGCAGGGCGTGCGCGGCAGCCGACGCACCGGCACGGGACCCCGAGGGCTCCACCCCGGTGGGGGTGCCCTCGGGTAGGCCCGGGCGGGGGCTCAGGGCCTGGGGCTCAGGCCCAGAGCTGGCCCTTGAGGGTGGCGATGGCGGCCTCGGTGGTGGGGGCGGTGTAGACGCCGGTGGAGAGGTACTTCCAGCCGCCGTCGGCGACGACGAAGACGATGTCCGCGGACTCACCGGCCTGCACCGCCTTGCGCCCCACCCCGATCGCCGCGTGCAGCGCCGCCCCGGTCGACACCCCCGCGAAGATCCCCTCCTGCTGGAGCAGCTCCCGGGTGCGGGTGACCGCGTCCGCCGAGCCGACGGAGAAGCGGGTGGTCAGGACGGAGGCGTCGTACAGCTCGGGCACGAAGCCCTCGTCCAGGTTGCGCAGACCGTAGACGAGGTCGTCGTAGCGCGGTTCGGCGGCGACGATACGGATGCCGGGCACCTGCTCGCGCAGAAAGCGGCCGACGCCCATGAGGGTGCCGGTGGTGCCGAGGCCCGCGACGAAGTGGGTGATGGAGGGGAGGTCGGCGAGGATCTCGGGGCCGGTGGTGGCGTAGTGGGCGCCCGCGTTGTCGGGGTTGCCGTACTGGTAGAGCATCACCCAGGACGGGTTCTGCGCGGACAGCTCCTTCGCGACGCGGACGGCGGTGTTGGAGCCGCCCGCCGCCGGGGAGGAGATGATCTCCGCGCCCCACATGGTGAGGAGCTGGCGGCGCTCTTCGCTGGTGTTCTCGGGCATCACGCAGACGATCCGGTAGCCCTTGAGCTTCGCGCCCATGGCCAGCGAGATGCCGGTGTTGCCCGAGGTGGGCTCCAGGATGGTGCAGCCCGGGGTGAGACGGCCGTCCTTCTCCGCCTGCTCGATCATATGGAGCGCCGGGCGGTCCTTGATCGAGCCGGTCGGGTTGCGGTCCTCCAGCTTGGCCCAGATCCGGACGTCGTCGGACGGGGAGAGGCGGGGAAGGCGGACCAGCGGGGTGTTGCCGACCGCGTCGAGCGGGGAGTCGTAGCGCATCAGTACATGCCCACCCGGCGGGCACCGGAGCCGCCGGCCACGGCCGGGAGGATCGTGACGCTGTCGCCGTCCGACAGCTTGGTGGAGATGCCGTCCAGGAAGCGGACGTCCTCGTCGTTGAGGTAGACGTTGACGAAGCGGCGGAGCTGTTCCCCCTCCACGACGCGTTCCTGGAAGCCGGGGTAACGGGTCTCCAGGTCGGCGAGCAGCGCGGCGAGGGTGTCTCCGCTGCCCTGTACGGCCTTGGAGCCGGCGGTGTAGGTGCGGAGGATGGTCGGGATGCGGACCTCGATGGCCATGTCGTGGACTCCAGTCGGAAGGCGGTGGGCGCGCGGATCGGCCCTCGCGCCAGGGGTTCGTGCGTCGGGTGGGCCGGCTGCTCGGGTACAGCTCAGGTACACATCGCGCTGGCAAGGCGGCACAGGTCGACATGCAGCCGCGCAACGAGCAGTACGGAGCCGCTCGGCGTCTTGTCGCGCATGTCGTGGAGAACCATGCGGTCATCGTATCGATTCCCGGTCCGGGTTCCGGAATGGCGTCTCGTATCGCGGACGGGATCGGCTCAGCAACTGGGCGGGGGCTCTCGGCGGAGCCGTACGGGGGCCCATCGGAACCGGGTGGAGGGGCGTCCCCGGAACCGGGCCGGGGCCCGCGGTGGAGCCGGTCCGGGGCCTCAGCGGGCGGGGGGCAGATAGGTGATCGAGGGTGCTCCGGTGACCGGATGCGGGGTGATCTCGGCGTCGACCTGATAGACCTCGGCGAGCAGCTCCGGGGTCAGCACCTCCTCAGGGGTGCCGGACGCCACGAGGCGCCCGGCCCGCAGGACATGGAGGCGGTCGCAGTAGTACGCGGCGAGGTTGAGGTCGTGCAGGGCCAGCAGGCTGGTGGTTTCCAGGGTCCGGACGAGTCCGAGGATCTCCATCTGGTATCGGATGTCGAGATGGTTGGTGGGCTCGTCCAGCACGAGCAGCGCGGGCCGCTGGACCAGGGCGCGGGCGACCAGGGCGCGTTGGCGTTCACCGCCGGACAGGGAGGGGTACGCCCGGTCGGCGAGGTCGGCGACCCCGAGCCGGGCGAGGGCGTCGTCCACGGCGGCGGTGTCCCGGGCGGTGTCGGACTCCCAGAACCGCTTGTGGGGTGCGCCGCCCATGGTGACGATCTCGCGCACGGTCAGTTCGAACTCCCCCGAGTTGTCCTGCGGGACGCTCGCCACCCGCTGGGCACGTGCCTTGGGTCCGAGGGCGGCCAGATCGGTGCCGTCGAGGCGGATCTGCCCGGCGGTGGGGCGCAGGGTGCCGTAGACACAGCGCAGGAGGGTCGTCTTGCCGCTGCCGTTGGGGCCGACGAGTCCGACGGTGGTGCCGGGCGGGGCGTCGAGGTCGATGCCGGTGAGCAGGGTCTTGCCGCCGGTCCGGTAGCCGAGTCCGGTGAGGGTGAGGGACGCGGCCCGGGCCCCGGCAGCGGCAGCGGAGGACCCCCGGGTGTCGGCGGAAGGGGCCGGGACAGGAGCTGCGGAAGGGTTCGCGGCAGGCGTGTTCACGCGGGCGTTCACAGCGGTGCTCCTTCGGTGCGGCGCGAGCGCATCAGCCACAGGAAGAGCGGGCCGCCGATCAGCGCGGTGAGGACGCCGACCGGGATGTCCTGCGGTGCGGCGGCGGTACGGGCGGCGAGATCGGCGACGACCAGGGCGACCGCGCCGCCGAGTGCGGCGACCGGCAGCAGCGCCCGGTGCGTGGCGCCGACGAGCAGCCGGGCGGCGTGCGGCACCATCAGGCCGATGAAGCCGACGGCGCCGCTGACGGCGACGAGTACGGCGGTGACGAACGACGCGAAGATGAAGACGGCGGCCCGGAAGCGGGAGACGTCCAGGCCCAGCACGGTCGCGCCCTCCTCCCCGACGAGCAGCAGATCCAGCGGTCTGGCGAGCGCGAGCAGCAGCGGCAGACAGAGGGCGACGACGGCTCCGGGGAGCCAGATGTTCTCCCAGCGGGCGCTGCCGAGGCCGCCGAGTGTCCAGTAGAGGGCGTCGCGGAAGTGCTCGGGCCTGGCGGACACCATCAGGATGAGGGTGGTGAGGGCGGTGAGGATGTACGACATGGTCACCCCGGCGAGGACCAGCCGGGTGCCCGTCATGGTGCCGCCCCGGCGGGCGAGACCGTAGACGAGGATCAGCGCGACGAGCGCCCCGAGGAACGCCCCTGCGGGCAGGGCGGTGGCGGTGCTCGCCCCGATGCCGAGGGTGATCACGAGGACCGCGCCGGTGGAGGCCCCGGAGGAGATCCCGAGCAGGAAGGGGTCGGCGAGGCGGTTGCGGACGAGGGCCTGGAGGACGGTGCCGACGACGGCGAGCCCGGCGCCGACGGTCATCCCGAGGAGGACGCGGGGCAGCCGTACGTCCATGATGATCGTCCGGATGGGGCTGGGCTCGGCACCCGGCAGCAGCGCCTCGACGACCTGAGCGGGCGGGATGCGTACGGAGCCGAGGCCGAGCCCCGCGACGACCGCCACCGCGAGGGCGATCAGCAGGGCGACGACCACGGCCCCGTACCGCAGTCGGGACTTCACCTCGTGAGCTGCGCCGCGAGCCGGGTGATGGCGTCGGGTATCCGTACCCCGAGGACGGCGTCGGACAGCGGCAGCACCGCGAACCGCTTGTTCCTGATCGCCGGTACGTCCCGCAGCACCGGGTCTTCGAGGAGGCGCCGCTTCTTCTGCTCGACGGTGGTGGAGCCGTAGTCGTAGATCACGATGACCTCGGGCTTACGGGCCACGACCTGCTCCCAGGTCGCGTCGCCGAAGGTCTTGCCGAGGTCGGCGAAGACATTGCGCCCGCCCGCGCGGGTGATCAGTTCATTGCCGATGCCCTTGCCGCCGACGGTGAAGGCGGTCTTGTCGCCGCTGTCGTAGACGAAGACGGGGACGGGGGTACGGCTGCCGAGACCGGCCTCGGTCTTCTTGACCGCCGCGCGCGACTTCGAGATCCACTTCTGGGCGCGGTCGCCGACGCCGAAGGTGTGGCCGATCTCGTCGATCTCGCGGTAGACGTCGTCCAGCGTCGTCTTCCCCTTGGTGCAGTACTCCAGGTTGATGCGGCTGTCGATACCGGACTTCTTCAGCTCGTCGCGGGTGCGTCCGTCCTTGGCCTCGAAGGCGCTGCCGTAGCCGCCGTAGACGAAGTCGGGGTTGACGGACAGCAGCTTCTCCCGGGAGGGGTACTCCTTGGAGACGACGGGGATCGCGTCGTACGCCTTCTGGTGGCGCGGCAGGATCCTGTCGTCCAGGAAGGCGGTCCCGACGAGGGACTTCTCCAGACCGAGTTCGAGCATGATCTCGGTCACGTGCTGGTTCATGGTGACGGCCCGCTTCGGGGCGGCCTTGAAGGTCGTCTTCACCCCGCAGTTGTCGACCGTGTACGGGAAGGACGCGCCCGGCAGGGCGGTGTCGGTCCCGTTCCTGTCTTTGCCGTTGTTGTTGTCGTTGTCGTTGTCGCGGGAGGTGTCCTGGCCGGTTCCGCAGGCGGCGAGGGGGAGCAGCAGGGCGGCGGCTGTCAGGGCGCGGCGGGCGCGATGGCGCCTGGGCAGGGCGGACATGACGGGGTAGTGCCTCCTCCGGGGATTTCCACGTCCCCTGGGTGTGGGAGAAGGGCGGCGAGGTCAGTTCCTGGCTGCCAGAGGACGCCTGAGAACCGCGTCGCCTGAACACAGTGGCGGGACCGCGCCGGATTCACACCGGCTTCCTGGGTCCTGCCGCCCGCTGTATGGAGTTGGAGTCGAGCCTGTGCCGGACTGTACGGCGTGGGAGCCCGTACCGGGTGGGAGTCCTTGAGGAGCCGAGGAAGGAGCTGAGGAAGGAGCCGGGGCTCAGTATGCCTCGACGATCTTCACTTCTTCCTCGGTGACCTCGCCGTCCACGATCCGGTACGAGCGGAACTGGAACGGTCCGGCGGCGTCCGTGTCGGCGGTGGAGACCAGGACGTAGTGCGCTCCTGGCTCGCTCGCGAGGGAGATGTCCGTACGGGAGGGGTACGCCTCGGTCGCGGTGTGGGAGTGGTAGACGATCACCGGCTCCTCGTCGTTGTCGTCCATCTCCCGGTAGAGCTTGAGCAGGTCCGCCGAGTCGAACTCGTAGAACGTGGGCGAGCGGGCCGCGTTCAGCATCGGGATGAAGCGCTCGGGGCGACCGCTGCCCTCGGGGCCCGCGATCACACCGCACGCCTCGTCGGGGTGGTCGGCACGGGCGTGCGCCACGATCTGGTCGAAGAGGGCCTGGGTGAGCGTCAGCATGCCGATCAGCATAAGCAGAGGGCCGACGGCGGGTGCGTGCCCGGTCCGGTGGGCTCAGCGCCTGGCGAACGCCGCGCCCTCCGGGTTCCGCCTCTTCAGTACGAGATACGCCACACCCAGCCCCAGCGCCCACAGCGGGGCGAAGTACAGCGAGATCCGGGCGTCCTTGTCGATCCCCATCATCACGATCACCATCGCGATGAACGCGAGTGCGAACCAGCTGGTCCAGGGTGCGCCGGGGGCCTTGAAGGAGGACTGCGGGACCTCGCCGCGATCCGCCTTGGCGCGGTAGCGGAGCTGGCTGATCAGGATCATGATCCAGGCCCACATACCGGAGATCGTGGCGAAGGAGACGACCTTGTTGAAGGCGTCGCCGGGCCACTGGTAGTTGATCCAGACACCGATCAGCATCAGACCGGCGGAGAAGGTGGTGCCGATCAGCGGGGTGCCGTTCTTCGTCAGCCGGGTGAAGAGCTTCGGGCCCTGGCTGTTGAGGGCGAGGTCGCGGAGCATCCGGCCGGTGGAGTACATGCCGGAGTTGCAGGACGACAGGGCGGCGGTGAGAACGACGAAGTTGACGATGCCCGCGCCGACCGCGAGGCCCATCTTGTCGAAGGCGGCGACGAACGGGGAGACGCCCGGCTGGAAGTGGGTCCAGGAGACCACCGAGAGAATCATGATCAGGGCGCCGATGTAGAAGACGGCGATCCGCCAGGGCACGGTGTTGATGGCCTTGGGCAGGGTCTTCTCCGGGTCCTTGGACTCGCCGGCCGTGACGCCGACCAGTTCGACCGCGAGGAAGGCGAACATCACGATCTGGAGCGTCATCAGCGTGCCGCCGATGCCCTTGGGGAAGAAGCCGCCGTCGCTCCACAGCAGGGACACGGACGCGGTGTCACCCGCGTCGGAGAAGCCGAGGGTGAGGATGCCGAGACAGATCAGGATCATGCCGACGATCGCGGTGACCTTGATCATGGAGAACCAGAACTCCAGCTCGCCGAAGAGCTTGACGGAGATCAGGTTCGCGCCGTAGAGGATGAACGTGAAGACCAGGGCCGAGACCCACTGGGGGATGTCGAACCAGTACGTCATGTACTGGGCCGCGGCCGTGACCTCCGTCATTCCGGTGACGACCCAGAAGAGCCAGTACGTCCAGCCGGTGGCGAAGCCCGCGAACGGGCCGACGAACTCGCGCGCGTACTCGGAGAACGAGCCCGCGACCGGGCGGTACATGAGCAGTTCGCCCAGCGCCCGCATGATGAAGAAGATGACCAGGCCCGCGATCGCGTAGGCCAGGATCAGGCTGGGGCCGGCCTTGGAGATGGCCTTGCCCGCGCCGAGGAAGAGACCGGTGCCGATCGCCCCGCCGATCGCGATCATCTGGATCTGCCGGGTGCCCAGACCGCGCTGATAGCCCTGGTCCGCGTCCGCGGGCCCGGTGGAGACCGGCCGCCCGTCGGGCCCGTCCTGCTTGTCGACCTGCACTGAGGTCATGGTGATGCGCCCTTTCTCCATGCCGATCCGTGTCCGCGCCTGTGCGTCTGTGCCTCGCGCGGATACGGATCAGGTCCTGATCCCCCCGGATATGGATGGAGTGCCACCGGCGATCCGCCGGTCACAGCGCCGCCAGGGGCATGGGTGGCGCCCCTGGCGGTCGTGCAGATCCATCACGCGGACAGCGGAGATCACTCACGGAGAGTGTGGCGTACGCCACAGAGAGAAGCGGACAAAAATCCCCCGGCACGGCAAAGCACGCCCGTTCGGTGACATGATCGTTATCCGGATTTGAGCGTCTGTTGAGCGAACAGGGAGGGGGCCGGCGGCATGCGGGAGGGGCCGGGACGGCAGTCCGGAACGGCTACGGCATCAGGGTCTCGACGAGGGTCTCCTGGAGGACGCCGAGCCAGAGGTAGGCCATCACCATCGGCTTGCGGGGGTCGGAGTCCGGGAGCCGGTAGAGCCCGGCGCCCTCGTCCTCGTCGGAGACCTCCAGCCGGGTGCCGATGGTCAGCCGCAGATCGTTGAGCGCGCCGAGCCAGTGGTGACAGTCCTCAGGGGTGAGTTTCAGTACGGCCTCGTCCTCACCGGTCGTGGTGAGGGAGTCGAGGGACCGTACGACCGAGAGGGCGTCGTCGCGCTTGCGGGAGCGCAGATCGTGTTCGGTGAAGCGCCTGAACTCCGCCGAGGCGGCCCGCAGTTGCTCATCCGCCTCGTCGGCGTCGGGGCCGCCGTACGCCTCCGGGAAGAGGCGGGCCAGGGCGGGGTCGGAGGGTGGTTCGCTCGGACCCTCGGCGAAGAGCGCGGCGAGCGGGTCCTCACCCTCGACCGGCTCGTCGGCCGGTCCGATCAGTTCGAGGAGCTGGACGGCGAGCGAGCGCAGGATGGAGATCTCGACCTCGTCGAGCGCGATGGCCGCACCCCCGCCGGGGACCGGTTCGAAGTGTCCCGCCATCAGTCGCGGTCCTGGGAGAGGGTCGCCCACAGTCCGTATCCGTGCATGGCCTGCACATCGCGCTCCATCTCCTCGCGGCTGCCGCTGGAGACGACGGCGCGTCCCTTGTGATGGACGTCGAGCATCAGTTTGCGCGCCTTGTCCTTGGAGTATCCGAAGTACGCCTGGAAGACATAGGTGACGTAGCTCATCAGATTGACGGGGTCGTTGTGGACGAGCGTCACCCACGGCACGTCGGGCTCGGGAACGGCGAAGGTCTCCTGCGCCGACTCGGGGCGTTCGATCTCAGTGGGAGCAACACTCACCCGTCCATGCTGCCACCCGAGGGGGCGTATCGCACAAACGACGTCCCCTTCCACTGCGCCGTCCGCCGGGCGCGCGGAGCTTTCGATACCGAGCGGCCGAAGGCCCCGCGCCCCCCATCTCGTCACTTTGACGAAATGTGCGATAGCATCCAGGCCATGGCTGGATCGCCCGGGGTCTCCGGGCGGCCGAGACGAAAACGCGAGGTCGAGTGTCGTGAACCCTGCGGACCTGGGGCTGCCGGTGGACGTCCCCTCAACGGCCCTCTTCACCGACCAGTACGAGTTCACGATGGTCCAGGCGGCCCTGAGGGCGGGCACGGCCGGCCGCCGGTCCGTCTTCGAGGTCTTCACCCGCAGACTGCCCGATGGACGGCGCTACGGCGTCGTGGCGGGCACCGGGCGGGTGCTGGACGCCGTGGAGAACTTCCGCTTCGACGACGGCGTACTCGGGTTTCTGCGCGAGCGGCGGATCGTCGACGGGCCCACGCTCGACTGGCTCGCCTCCTACCGCTTCGGCGGGGACATCTGGGGCTATCCCGAGGGCGAGGTGTACTTCCCCGGCTCGCCGATCCTGCGCGTCGAGGGCTCCTTCGCCGAGTGCGTGCTGCTGGAGACCGTGATCCTGTCGATCCTCAACCACGACTCCGCGATCGCCGCGGCGGCCTCCCGGATGTCCGCCGCCGCCGGGGGGCGCCGACTGATCGAGATGGGCGCACGGCGTACGCACGAGCTGTCCGCGGTGGCCTCGTCCCGCGCCGCGTACGTCGGCGGCTTCGACTCCACATCGGATCTCGCGGCCGGTTTCCGCTACGCGATCCCCACCGTCGGCACCAGCGCGCACGCCTTCACCCTGCTGCACGACAGCGAGCGCGACGCCTTCCGGGCCCAGGTCGACTCGCTGGGGCGGGGCACCACCCTGCTGGTCGACACCTACGACGTGGCCGAGGCCGTCCGTACGGCCGTCGAGATCGCGGGTCCCGGGCTCGGGGCCGTACGGATCGACTCCGGGGATCTGCTGCTGGTCGCGCACCGGGTGCGGCAGCAGCTCGACGAGCTGGGCGCACGGGACACGAAGATCACGGTCACATCGGATCTGGACGAGTACGCGATCGCGTCACTGGCCGCCGCACCCGTCGACGCGTACGGGGTCGGCACCCAGCTCGTCACCGGCAGCGGGCACCCCACCTGCTCCATGGTCTACAAGCTCGTCGCCCGCGCCAGGTCGGCGGACCGGTCGGCTCCGCTGGAGGCCGTGGCGAAGAAGTCGCTGGGCGGGAAGACCTCGGTGGGCGGCCGCAAGTGGGCCGCGCGGCGGCTGGACGCCGACGGGGTCGCCGAGGCCGAGGTCGTCGGCGTCGGCCCGGTGCCGGACGAGCTGGCCGGCCGGCAGCTGCTGGTGGAACTGGTCAAGGGCGGCGATGTCGTCGCCCGCGAACCGCTGGACGCGGCCAGGGACCGGCACACCGCGGCGCGGGCCGGACTGCCGATGTCGGCCATACAGCTGTCGCGGGGGGAGCCGGTGCTGCCGACGGAGTACGTGTGAGTACGGATGAGTACGGAGTACCTGTGAGTACTGGTGAAGGGCGGGCGCGAAGGCGTATCTGTTAAGGGTGGTACGAAGGCACGTGTGAAGCCTCTGTCCGTGGAAAGGCTTTTCGGTAGCCGCCCATTCGCACCATCCTGATGGCCCCCGATCCATCCTTATGGCCCCCGATGCCCGCTCTCGAAAACCCCAGAGCCCGAAGGACAGCCGCCATGCACCGCGCCTTGATCGTCGTCGACGTTCAGAACGACTTCTGCGAAGGCGGCAGCCTCGCGGTGACGGGGGGTGCCGAGGTCGCCGCCGCCATCACCGACCTGATCGGCGAGACCGTGCCCGCGGGCTATCGCCATGTCGTCGCCACCCGTGACCACCACATCGATCCCGGTGACCACTTCTCCGACACCCCCGACTACGAGAACAGCTGGCCGCGCCACTGTGTCGCGGGCACGGAGGGCGTCGGGTTCCACCCGAACTTCGCGCCCGCGGTGGCGTCGGGCGCGATCGACGCCGTGTTCGACAAGGGTGCGTACGCCGCCGCGTACAGCGGCTTCGAGGGCGAGGACGAGAACGGCGTCACCCTCGCGCAGTGGCTGCGGGCCCACGATGTCACCGAGGTCGACGTCGTGGGCGTCGCGACCGACCACTGCGTCCGCGCGACCGCGCTCGACGCCGCCCGGGAGGGCTTCACCACGCAGGTCCTGCTGGACCTGACGGCGGGGGTCTCGAAGGAGCGTACGGAGCGGGTGCTGGAGGAACTGCGAGCCGCGGGCGTCGAACTCTCCGGCAAGCCCCTGGTCTGACCCGGGCCGGAGCATGCCCACCCGGGTGCGCACATTCCCGGCGA
>NZ_JBSGUP010000261.1:0-10636 GCF_053607985.1 Streptomyces sp. NPDC055078 | reverse complement strand
GCCCTGATGCGGTCGGCGAGAGTGGCCACCCGCTCGTCCAGCCACGCGACGGCCGCGGCGGCGGTGCCTGCCGTGAGTCCGCCCGCCGGGTTCCGGGTCCCGACGCTCGCCCGCCCGGCCGCGACGGCGGCATCGGTGAGCGTCACGGTGTCGCCGCCGAACGCGAGCGCCCGGTGCGACAGCTCGTGGCCCACGCTGTCCGGGCCGACCGCGAACTCCGGTCCGGTGCGGATGACCGAGCCGCCACCCATGCCGACGGAGATCAGGTCGGGCATACGGTAGTTCGTCCGCACGCCGGCGATCTCCACCGCACCGGCCGACTGACGCGGAAATCCGTCGACGAGCAGTCCCACGTCGGTGGAGGTGCCGCCGACGTCCATCACGATCGCGTCGGTGAGTCCCGACAGGTACGCGGCGCCCCGCATCGAGTTGGTGGGGCCCGACCCGATGGTCAGGATGGGCCGCCGGATCGCCTCGGCCGCCGACAGCAGCGTGCCGTCGTTCTGGGTGAGATACACCTCGGCCCGCAGCCGGTGCCGCTCCAGAGCGCGCTCCAGCCCGTGCACGATGTCGGTGCCGACGATGGTGAGGGCGGCGTTCAGCACCGCGGAGTTCTCCCGCTCCAGCAGGCCGAGGCCGCCGACCTCGTGGCCCAGGGTCACCGGCAGTTTCTCGCCGAGGGTCTCGGTGACGATCTCGGCGGCCCGGATCTCGTGACCGGGGTTGGCGGGGGAGGTCATACCGGTGATCGCGATCGCGTCCACCGTGTCACGGCAGGACTCGGCGAACCGTCGCACGGCCTGCTCGTCGAGCGGGGAGAGTTCGGTGCCGTCGTACTCGTGCCCGCCGTGGATGATCTCGACGTGTCCGCTCACCAGCGCCCTGAGATCCCTGGGCCAGGCGAGGAGCGGTTCGATCGCCAGCGTGGCGGGCGCGGCGAGCCGCAGGATTCCCACCCTGGCCAGACCCTTCCGGCGGATGATCGCGTTGACGGGATGGGTGGTGCCGAGCATGACCTGGCCGACCGCGTCGCCGTCGACTCCGACCAGCACGGCGGCGAGCGCGGCACTGATGCCGTCGAGCACCTCCGGTGTGGTGGGTGCTTTGTGCCAGGTCAGTACGTTGCCGGTGGCGTCGACGACCACCGCGTCGGTGTGCGTGCCGCCGACGTCGATGCCGATCCGCAGCCCGCTCATCGGGAGACCTCGAACGGCACGTAGTCGATGTCGTAGCCGAACGCCCGCGGCCCGGTCAGCGCCACCCCCTCCGGGGTGCGCCACCTCGCGTCCGCGGGCATCGCGATCATGTGCAGCCGCTGCCCGTAGGCCAGTCCCTCGGTGGTCATCGGAATACCGGTCTCCCTGTCCAGGAAGGTGATCAGGTCAGGGACGGTCACCCGCGGTTCGCCGTCCTCGAACGCGATCAGGTTCTCGTTCTGGATCTCCACCCGCATCGCCCGGGTCGGATCGTCCAGGTGCTCCAGCGACACCGTGCCCCGCACCCAGCCGTCCGTCGTGTAGCGGTCGATGTCGGTCACCTTGCCGGTGAACAGGATCTGCGCGTCGCAGAAGCCGAGGAACCGCTCGTAGGCGTTCGGCTCCCCGTTCTGGACGGCACGGACGCGGCGGCCGATCTCGACGCAGTAGCTCAGCGACCCGTTGGCCGCCGATTCCACGCACTGCTTCGCGGTGAGGGGGTAGGCACTCGCCATCACCGCCATGCCCATCTGGGTGATGCAGGACCTGACCAGCTTCTCGGCCGTCATGTTGTCGACCGCGTCGAGCATCACATGATTGCCCTTCACGTCACACAGGCTGAACGGGCTCGCCTTGATGCCGGCGAGGTGCAGCAGGGTCATTTCGATCTGCGGGAACGCCCTGCGCATCATGTCCGCGTCGACGACCGGAAGGCCCAGTTCGGCGGCGGCCGCCGCGGGAAAGAGGCCGTTGATCCCGCCGATCTCGACCGGCATGATCGCCACGCCGCGCCTGCCCAGCCGCGCTTCGAGTGCTTCAAGGACCTGGCTCAGCTCGCGGCCGTTCGGGATCCGCTCGGTCATCACGGTGGGGGCGCCCGCCATCGCGACGGGAAGCAGGAGCCCCTCGGGATCCAGCTCGTCGGCGCGGACCAGTGGGACCGGGCCGTGCCGCTCCAGCGCCTGGAGCAGCATCAGCTTGCCGATGTGCGGGTCTCCCCCACCGCCCGTACCGAGCACGACAGCGCCCAGAGCGAGGTCTTCGACATCCTCGACGGTGATCTCACGCACCGATTGCCTCCTCGATTGGCGATTTCACGAAGCGAACCACGCGGCGAGGAAGCCGTCACTAGGCGCTTTGCTGAAGATGTGGGCAGCGGCTGTGCACAGTACCCAGGGCCCGGAACGGCCTAGCGGGATTCCGTCGCCGCGTGCACGGCCAGGCGCACCGCGAGCCGCTGATCGGGCTGGGTGAGATCCACGGTGAGCAGCCGGCTCACCTTCTCCAGCCGGTTCAGCACGGTATTGCGGTGCACGCCGAGCACCGCGGCAGCGACGGTCGTCGACGACTCGTTGTCGAGGTAGGCGCGCAGCGTCTGGATCAGCTCGCCGTTCGGGTCCGCCGAGCGGACCGGTGCCAGCAGCCCGTTGACGATGTCGCCGAGCGGCCCGCTGGAGTACCAGGCCACCAGGAGCCGTTTGACGCTGGCGGTGTCCACGTGTTCGACGGGCGCGTCGGTGTCCTGGGTACGGGCGAGCAGGCCGGCCTGTTCGGCCTCCTGGAGGGAGCGCCCCAGCCCGCTGACACCCGGGTGGGCACCGCCGATCCCGGCGTACGGACGGAGCCGTGGATCGTCGTGCCCGGCGCTCAGCAGCGCCCGGCGCACCAGTTCGGCCAGCGTGGCGGCTTCGTGGGGGCGGGGTTCGGCGTCGACCGTGGTCCACAGCGCCCAGCCGGCGGGTCGTTCGACGAGGCCCGCGGTCAGCCCCTCCGCCCGCAGCGCTTGTTCGAGCAGCGCCGCCGTACCGCCCGGGTTGGACATGGCCTCCGCGTTTCGGCCGGCTATGTGCACCGCGGTGTGCCAGCCGGACAGGCGCCAGCCCAGGGTGGTGGCCTGCTCGACGGTCTGTCTGCGGGGCGTCTCCGGGTTTTCGAGGATGTCGGTGAGCAGCAGAGTGCGCTGCCGGCTCTCCCGTTCGAAGGTCAGCGAGCGTTCGCTGAGGTAGGCGGTGTAGGCGAGGGCCGCCACGGCCAGAATGCGGGTCTGCGCGTTGAGTACGTGACCCGAGCCGGCCGACGGGGGCCTCGCCACCAGCCACAGGTTGGGCGCCGCGCCTCCCGCCACCGTCGCCGCGTGGACCAGCAGCGGCTCGTCGCCGTCGCGCAGGGTGCGCGGAGCCCGTGCGGGTGAGGCGGCGAGCCGGGCCAGGCCGGAGAGGAACGCGGGGGTCAGCGGCTCCAGGGTGCCGGCGATGAGGTGCCCGTCGGTGTCGACGAGCCCGACCGGGCAGCGCATGACGACCGCGAGGCGGCGCAGCAGCTCCCCGGTGTCCTTGGGGACGCTCGACAGCGCGGTGACGGCGTCGTGCAGCAGCTTGGCGCCGACGAGGGCGGGTGCCCGCACATGCGGTTCGAGTTCCGCCACCACGCTGCCGACGTCGACCCGGTCGAGGAGCACGATGGGCAGGTCGAACTTCTCGGCCAGGTGCTGGGTCGCCGCCGGGATGCGGCGGTGCGGCCGCTCGGCGACGATGCCGGCGATCCGGGTCCGGAAACCGGTGGAGATCGCCAACTCGATCGCGATGTCCTCGGCGGCGAGCCGGCTCCGGTCGAACACGACGAGCGCACCGGGCGGCAGGGCGGAGATGGCCCGCACCGTGGTCCCGGGAACCACACACTCGACACTCCGCAGCACTGCGTTGTCGCCGCCGATCACCTCGTAGCCGGGCGTCACTCCCAGTGCGAGCAACTGGGCTACGGTGACCCGCGTGCCATGGTGGGCCTGGTGCATGGGGATACGCCTCGCATTTCAGCGGAGTGCCTGATGACAGGCATCATGAGGTGCGATTCGCTTTCCGGCAATGACACCGGCCGCACAGCACAGCGGGAGGCGATGTGCGGCTGACCGCTGTGGTGCCCGTCCTGGCCCTGCACGATCATGAAGTGCTGCTCGGCCGGCCGGCCGCGGAGGCGGCCGAGGCCGAGCCTGACTCCGTGGGGAGCCGGCTCTGGAAGGACGGGCCCCGTCCAAGGGTTCGCATGCGCGGATCATGGCTCAGCGGTTCATGGTTCAGCGGTTCATGGTTCAAGCGCGGCGCTCGGCGCGGCGCCGCTCCGAGGGCGAGAAGCCCCCAGGAGCGACGCGACGACGCGGCTCAGGGACGGCACCCTGGCCGATCGCGCCGTGACCGGACCGCTGGACCTCGTTCACGGGACGAAGGGATCCGTCGAGCGGTAGCCGTTGACGAGTTCCTTCGCCGTGACCATGTACTGGATCGTCGGCGTACCCTCTTCGAGCCAGTTGAGGCGCGCGTCGCGGTAGAGCCGCTCGATGGGCAGCGAGCGGGTGTAGCCGATGCCGCCGTGGACGAGTAGCGCCCGGTCCGTCACGCGGCCGACCGCGTCGAGGCCGAACATCTTCACCATGCTGGCCTCGGCCGGGATCCGCTCTCCTCGGTCGGCCTTGCGCGCCGCGTCGGCCAGCATCAGGCCGAGGGCCTGGACATCGATGGCCATCTCGGCGAGGTAGCGCTGGACCGCCTGCCGCTCCTCAAGCCGTTTGCCGAACGTCACACGGGACTTCGCGTGCGCGAGGGAGAGTTCGAGCGCCCGCTGGGACGTGCCGAGCGACGACGCCGCGATGAACACCCGGCTGATCTCCAGCGCGGCCTCAAGGGCCTCGACTCCCCCGCCGACGTCGCCGATCACGGCGCTCTGCGGCACGCGCACATCCACGAGATCGAGGACGCCGTGCTCGCCGCCCTTGCACCCCATCGTCTCCGGCATCGGTGTGACGGACAGTCCTGCGGATTCCCTGGGCACCAGGAACGCGGTGACCTCACGGGGCCCGGTCTTCGCGAACAGGATGAACTCCGTCGCGATCTGGGAGTTGGTGATGAGGTGCTTGCGACCGTTGATGGCGTAGCCGCCCGCGACGCGCTCCGCGGTCGAGCCGAGGTCCGCGCCCGTGCCGAAGCCGGGCTCGGTGAGTGCGAACGCGACCGAGCGTTCACCGGTGCAGGCGCCGGGCAGGACGGCGCCGCGCTGTTCGTCGTCGCCGATCTCCGACAGCGCGTGGGCGAAGGAGTTGTGCACGTGCACGAGGCACCGGATGCCGCCGTGGATCTTCGCGAACTCGGCGATGACCGGCAGATACTGGGTCATCGACATGCCGAGCCCGCCGTACTCGCGGGGCACGATGAGCCCGAACGCGCCGACCGAGCGCAGGATCGGCACGATGCGGTCGAGCGGCAGGTGCTCGGTGTCCTCGATCTCCTTTTCGAGCGGGTCGAGTTCGTCCCAGATCGCGGCCCGGATCCGGTCCCGCGCGGCCAGGTACTCCGCCTGCTCCATGCCTGTGTTGACTGTCATATCGACCATCCACCGTCCACCGTGAGAGTTGTTCCTGTGCAGTACGTCGCGTCCTCGCTGAGGAAGACCGCGGCCCGGGCGATCTCCTCGGGAGTCCCGGAGCGCCCGAGGAGAATCTGCTTGCCGATGGCGTCGCGCGCGCCGCCGGAGACCTGAGCCGTCATGTCGGTCTCGACGAACCCCGGTGCGAGCGCGTTCACCCGGACGCCGGCCCGTGCCGACTCCTTGGCGAGGGAGCGGCAGAAGCCGATGAGCGCGGCCTTGCCGGACGCGTATGCGGTGTCGCCCGCACCGCCGATCAGCCCGACCACCGAGGTCACCACGGTGACGCTCGCCCCGCGCCGGGAGACGAGATGCGGCAGGGCCGCGCGACAGACCTGGGCGGCACCGAGCACGTTCACGCTCGCGATACGCGCCCACTCCGCCTCGTCCATCGCGTCCAGCCGTCCGCCGTTCCAGACGCCGGCGTTCGCCACCAGGCCGTCTAGGCGGCCGAACTCGCCGACGAGATACGAGACGGCCCCGGCCGCGGAGTCGGCGTCGCCCAGTTCGTAGCGAACCGGCAGGACGCGGCCGGGGTGGCGGGCCGCGAGCCGCTCCGCCTCGTGACGCGAGGAGCGGTAGCCGCAGCCGACCCGTACGCCGCGGGTGGCCAGGAGGTCCACGATCGCGGCACCGATGCCGCGCGAGCCACCCGTCACCAGCACCACGCGACCAGCACCGGAACCATCCATGTCCTGTCCTCTCGTCGCGCTGGTCGGGTTTCCGGCCGTCTTGACGCCCTGTCCGAAGCGACCTCATCATGTACCGACCAGTCGGTACATTACAAGGGGTGAGTTCATGAACGACTCCGAACCAGTGATCGTCGAGGCGGTCCGCACGACGACGGGACGGGGCAAACCGGGTGGTGCCCGGTCGCACGAGCACCCCGTCGACCTCCTCGCGACCGTGCTGACCGAGGTGGTGGACCGCGCCGGCATCGATCCGGGCGTCGTGGACGACGTGATCGCCGGCTGTGTGACCCAGGGCACTGAACAGGCGGCCAACGTCGCGCGCAGCGCGGTCCTGGCAGCGGGCTTCCCGCAGCACGTGCCGGGCACGACCGTCGACCGCCAGTGCGGCAGCAGCCAGCAGGCGATCCACTTCGCGGCCCAGGGAATCGCCGCGCGCGCCTACGACGTCGCGATCGCGTGCGGCGTCGAGATGATGAGCCGCGTCCCGATGTTCAGCCAGTACGGCGGGCTCGACCCGTATGGCCCGCGCGTACGGCAGCGCTACGCGCCAGGTCTCGTCCCACAGGGCATCGCCGCCGAACTGCTCGTCCGCGACCACGGCTTCACCCGCGCGGAACTCGACTCCCTCGCCGTCGAGTCGCACCGCCGGGCCGCCGCGACCTGGGAGTCCGGCGGGTTCGATCGCGAGGTCGTCGCCGGCTCGGGGCCCGTCCGTGACGAGACCGTCCGCGCCGAGTCGCACCCGGGCGGCCTGGCGAAGCTCTCCCCTGTCTTCACCGAGGAGGGAGCCGACCGGCGCTTCGGCGGGCTGGACTGGTCGGTGACCGCGGGCAACTCCTCACCGCTGAGCGACGGCGCGGCCGCGGTGCTGCTGATGTCGCGCGCGGCGGCGGACCGGCTCGGCTGCCGGCCGCGCGCCGCGTTCCGCTCGTTCGCGGTCGTCGGCCACGATCCCGTGACGATGCTCGACGCCGTCGTCCCGGCCACGCGAGCCGCCTTGCGACGTGCCGCACTGACACCATCCGACATCGATTCCTTCGAGGTGAACGAGGCATTCGCGGTCGTGCCGCTGCTCTGGCAGCGGTCGCTCGGGATCGGCCCCGACCGTGTCAACCCCCGCGGCGGTGCGATCGCACTCGGCCATCCGCTCGGCGCTTCCGGAGCCCGGCTGATGACGACCCTGCTGCACACACTGGAGGACCGGGACCTGACGTTCGGGCTGCAGACGATGTGCGAAGCGGGCGGAATGGCGAACGCGACGGTCATCGAGCGGGTGAGCGCATGAGCCACGCGCCCGGGCCCGGGGTTCCCGCCCCGAACGGCAGCGGCCCGCTTGCCGGTGTCACCGTGATCGAGCTGGCCGGCATCGGTCCCGCGCCCTACGGAGCCATGCTCCTCGCCGACCTGGGTGCGGAGGTCATCCGCGTCGACCGGCCCGGCGGGCAGGCGGGCAACCCGCTCGCCCCCGAGAAGGACCTGCTCAACCGTGGCAAGGTCTCCGTCGAACTCGACCTCAAGAACCCCGCCGATGTCGCCGGGGCCCTGGCACTCGTCCGCGACGCCGACGCGCTCATCGAGGGATTCAGGCCCGGCGTCGCCGAGCGGCTCGGTCTGGGACCCGATGTGTGCCTCGCCGCCAACCCCGCGCTCGTCTACGGGCGGATGACGGGCTGGGGACAGGACGGGCCGTTCGCGCATCTGCCCGGCCACGACATCAACTACATCGGCCTCACCGGCCTGCTGCACCCGATCGGACCGGCCGCGGCTCCCGCCGTACCCCTCAATGTCATCGGCGACTTCGGCGGGGGCGGGATGCTCCTCGCGCTCGGCGTCGTCACGGCCCTGCTGCACGCGCGCACCACGGGCCGGGGGCAGGTCGTCGACGCCGCGATCACCGACGGCACGGCCTCGCTCTCCACGATGCTGCACGCACTGCGCGCCGACGGGCAGTGGCACGACGAACGGGAGTCGAACCTGCTCGACGGAGGCGCGCACTTCTACCGGATCTACGAGACGGCCGACGGCAGACATCTGAGCGTGGGCGCCGTCGAGCCGCAGTTCTACCGCGCCTTCCTCGAAGGTCTCGGCGTCCCCGCCGACACGGACTGGGTCGCGGCGCACCGCGACCCCGCCCTGTGGGCCGGGAAGGCCGAGGAGGTCGCGGCGATCGTCCGCACCCGCTCGCTGGCGGAGTGGGAGGAGGTGTTCCACGACTCCGCCGCCTGCGTCCACCCGGTGCTGACACCCGGTGAGGCGGCGCGGCACCCGCATCACCGCGCGCGCGGGACGTTCCTCACCGTCGACGGCGTCGTCCAGCCCCGGCCCGCACCGCGCTTCAGCGGCACGCCGCTGGCGACTCCGCGCCGGCCGCCCCGCTCGGACGAGCACGGCGAGGTGCTCAGGCAACGCGCGCGCGAGCGGCTCAGCCCCGGGGAGCGACCCCGGTCAGGATGAGGTCGGCGAGACCGTCGGAAACGCGCTCTCTCTCGGCCCCGGAGTCGGAGGAGAACCACAGATGCACCGAGTTGAGCATGCCCAGGATCGCCTTGACCTGGAACGGGGCGACGACGGCGAACCGGCCGTCCTCGGCACCCTCCTGGAGGATCTGCTCAAGGAGGTGCTCGTAGCTGCGCCGCAGCGCCGACAGGTCCTCGGCCCGCGATCCGGTGAGGTGACGCATCTCGCGAAGGACGACCACGACCTCGGCCCGGCGGCCCGTGACGACAGCGACGTGCTCATGCACGAACGAGCGAAGCTTCGCGACGGAGTCCTGCGGCGATTCGAGGACGAGACGGCCACGCGTCAGTGCCTCCTCGACGTGCCGCTTGGAGAGTTCGAAGAGCAGGGCCTCCTTCGACCCGATGTGGTAGTAGAGCGCGCCGCGCCGCAGATCCGCGGCCTCGCCCAGCTCGGCCACCCCCGTCTCGTGGTACCCCTGCCGGGCGAAGAGCTCGGTGGCCACCCGCAGCACCCGCTCACGGGTGGACTCGGACTGGTCACGGCCGAGCGACCGAGGACGGCCCGGGCTGCGAGGGCTGTCGGCGGCGGTCGTCATCAGGGAGGTCCTCTCACTGCTGGGTGCGGACGCGTGGCGACGGTGCGTCCGTACTCAGCCTAGACCTCAGCGCAGGGCCGCTCGGCGCAGCTTGCCGACGGCGGTGCGCGGCAGTGCGTCGACGACGTCGACCATCTTCGGTGCCGCGTACCGGCCCACGTGCTCGGTGACCAGGTGGTGCAGCTCGCGGTCGAAGCCGTCAGCGGGGGATGCCCCTGGCGTGAGCACGACCACCGCGCGCACGACGGTGCCGCGGCCGGGGACCTCGGCCGCGACGACGGCCGCCTCCGCGACGGCGGGATGCCGCAGGAGGGCGCTCTCGACCTCGCCCGGACTGATGTTGTGTCCGGAAGCGATGATCATGTCGTCGTCACGGCCCAGGATCTGCCAGTGGCCGTGACCGTCGACCACGGCGCGGTCCTCGGTCACGAACACGTCGCCCCGCCACCGGGCGGCCCACGCCTGCGGGACGTTCTCGTACGTGCTCGTCATCTGGTACCGGGGCCGGCGCACGCCGATCAGTCCCGCCGCGCCGGGCGGCAGCTCCCGCCCTTCGCGGTCGACGATCATCACCTCGAAGCCGGGCAGGGGCCCGGCGACCCGGCCCGCCGGTGACGTGGCCGCGGGGTCCGTCAGGTCGCCCAGCACCATGCCGACCTCGGACAGCCCGTAACCGTCGAGGATCGGCGGGCCACCGCCGTCCTTCCACGCGACGGCCACGGAGGCGGCGAGCTGTTCCCCGGCCGTCGCGACCGTCCGCAGCGTCCCGGGCACCCCCGTCGAGTCCATGACCGAACTCAGCCGCCGGACAGCGGCGGGCGCCGTGCTGAGCGCGTCGACACGGTGGCGGTGCATGAGGTCCCACCACGCCTCCGGCGAGAAGGGACCTGAGTAGACGAGCCGCCGGACGCCGAGTGCCATCGGCGCGAGCCCGGTGGTGTACAGCCCGTACGCCCACGCCGGGTCCGACGTCGCGAAGAGCAACTCCCCGGCACGCAGGCCGAGCACGTGCCTGGCGTACGGCAGGACGCTCAGCAGCGCGGCATGGGGCATCAGGCACGCCTTCGGGGTCCCCGACGTCCCGCTCGTGAAGAGCAGGGTCGCCGGGTCCCCCAGGGTCGTGTGCACCTCCGGCCCGTCCGGGGTCTCACTGTCGACGGCATCCCAGAAGGACCTCTCCGCCGTGCCCGGACGCGCGCCCCGGGGAGTCACGACCAGGACGTGCGGGCCGGGGCTCAGCGTCCGCGCCGCGGCGCGGTAGGCGTCGAGGTACGCGTGGT
>NZ_JBSGUP010000260.1:0-10675 GCF_053607985.1 Streptomyces sp. NPDC055078 | reverse complement strand
GGGGCACCTTCCGTCGCGCTCACCCCGGTGGCGGAGGTGTTCCCGGCACCTGGCTTGTAGTCGGCGAAGAAGTCCCACCAGGCTCGGTCGACCGAATTGGGATCCTGGAGGTACTGCTGATAGATCTCGTCGACAAGCCACTCATTGGGGCCGAAAGCGGCGGCAGGGTCGGGACCCTGGGCGCTTTGATCGGTCGTGGGGGCACCGCCCGGCCGGAGGCTGGGGGAGCTTGAGTTATTGGGGGACTGAGACGACACGGCGGCAACCGCCCTCTTCCGCTTCACAAGGTGATGGACAGCGGGAATCAAGGCTACGCCTCCGAAGCCGAGAGGTGCAGGCCGGGCGGGCCATCGTCGCCTAAGTCACACCGAAAGGCGGGTTTCGGGGTTTGGAACGGCGGGAAACAAGGACGGTTTGCCCCCGATGGGTGTATGGCGCACCCTCGTGAGGGCATCGAGCTGCCCTTAGGGGCTTCGCCGCCCGGCCGGTTCCGCCCGGATGGCTGCCCGTATCTCTCCGGGGTGGCCGGTTCGATTCGAACCTTTCGTCAACCTCGCGCCGACGGCACCCCCGGGAGAGTGACCAGGATCCGGCAGCCCATCACCGACTCCGCCACCCCGATCCGCCCGCCGTGCAGATCCACCGCCCAGCGCGCGATGGCCAGCCCGAGACCCGTACCGCCGTCGCTGCCCTTGCCGTGCGGGGCCGCCACATTGCCCCGGTCGAATCGTTCGAAGACCCGGTGGCGCTCCTGCTCGGGGATGCCGGGGCCCTCGTCCACCACCTCCAGGTCGAGCGACTCGGGAGCCCGGCCGCGACGGGCCTTCACCGTCACCCGGCCGTGCGGCGGGGAGTGCTTCACCGCGTTGTCGATCAGATTGGCGACCACCTGGTGCAGCCGCTCGGCGTCCGCGTGCGCCGTCAGCTCCGGCGGCCACACATCCAGATGCAGATGTACGTCCGTACGGGTGTGGTGACCCGACCCGGAGGCCAGCCGGCGCTGGGCGGCGGCGAGATTGGCCTCCTTGAGCACCCCCGAGAGATAGGGCCACACCTCGAAGCGGCGTGCCCGCAGCGGTACGACCCCGTTGTCCAGCCTTGACAGATCGAGCAGGGTCTCCACCAGCCGGCCCAGGCGCTCCGTCTGCTTCAGCGCCGTGCGCATGGTCTCCGGGTCGGCGGCGGACACCCCGTCGACCACGTTCTCCAGGACCGCCCGCAGCGCGGCGATCGGGGTGCGCAGCTCGTGCGAGACATTGGCGACCAGCTCCTTGCGGTGCTGGTCCACGGCCTCCAGGTCGTCGGCCATCCGGTTGATGGTGGAAGCGAGGTCGCCCAGCTCGTCACGGCGGTCGGCGCCGCGCACCCGGCGGGTGAAATCGCCGTGCGATATGCCCTTGGCGACCGTGTTCATGTCATCCAGCGGCGCGGTCAGCGAGTGCGCGACGAACTGGGTGATCAGCAGGGTCGCTATCACCGAGAACACCGTGATGAAACGCAGCTCGGTCGAGGTGCGCAGCGCCACCACCAGCAGGCCCGTGGTGATGAACACCGAGATGACGACGAGCGCGCCCAGTTTGGTTTTGATGGAGATGGACACACCCCGCCGCCGCTCCTGGCGCCCGAGGCGCTTCCCGGCGCTCACTGGGAGTTCCCGGCACTCATTGGGCGTTCCCGGCACTCATTGCGCGGGCGTCTCCAGCGCGTAGCCGACGCCATGGACCGTACGGATCCGCTCCGCGCCGATCTTGCGCCGCAGCGCCTTGATATGGCTGTCCACGGTCCGGGTGCCCGACGCGTCCGCCCAGTCCCAGACCTCGGCGAGCAACTGCTCCCGGGAGAGGACGGCACGGGGCGTGTTCGCCAGGCAGACCAGCAGATCGAACTCGGTCGGCGTCAGATGGACATCGTCGCCGCGCACCCGCACCCGTCGCTGTGCGTGGTCGATCTCCAGCTCCCCGAGGCGCAGAATCCCGCTCCGGGGGGTCGCGGCGGCCAGCGCGGCCCGCTCCACCCGGCGCAGCAGTACATGTACCCGGGCCGCCAGCTCCCGCATGGAGAACGGCTTGGTCATATAGTCGTCGGCCCCGACCCCGAGCCCGACGAGCATGTCGGTCTCGTCGTCACGCGCGGTGAGCATCAGCACCGGTACCGGGCGCTGGGCCTGGACCCGGCGGCAGACCTCAAGGCCGTCGAAGCCGGGCAGCATCACATCGAGAACCATCAGATCGGGTTGCCAGGTCTCGGCCGAGTCGACGGCCGCGGGGCCGTCGACGGCGGTCTGGACGAGAAAGCCCTCGGCCCGCAGCCGGGCCGCGATGGCGTCGACGATCGTCGAGTCGTCCTCGACCACCAGCACCCGGCGCTGGGCGCCGGGTGTGGGCGCGACGCCGTTTTGGGTGGTGTGTGTCTGTTCCATCGCCCGCCCCTGTAAGCGCTCTCGGGAGATTCACGCTCGTGGTAGATCCGGTGTAGGTCAGCTGTAGCTCAGCAGCGTAAAGCCAGTTGCCGCATCCCGGCTACGCAGGTCCGATGCCGAGGTGGACCACGTCGGGTACGCCCCGGGCAACCCGGATCTCTTCGGTTCTTACCCCGCTGAACCCGGCATTCCGCAAAGCCTCCTCAAAAGCGGGCGACGGCCGGGCGGACCATACGGCGAGTACACCGCCCGGTGTCAGCCGCCGAAGACAGGCGCCGAGTCCGGCCGGAGCATAGAGGCTCTCGTTGTCGTCGGTCACGGTCCAGTCGGGGCCGTTGTCGATATCCAGACAGAGCGCGTCGTACCGGGTGTCGCCCTCGCGGAGATGGGCGAGCAGATCCGTGTGCAGGACCGCGCACCGGGGGTCGGCGAGCGCGGCGGCGGAGATCCGGGCGAGGGGGCCGGTGCGATGCCAGTCGATGACGGCCTGTTCCCGCTCCACGACGGTGATGTGCCGCCAGCGCGGGTCGGCGGCGGCGTGTGCCAGGGAGAACCCGACGCCGAGCCCCCCGATGAGCAGCGAGGGCGCCGCCCGGTCGCCTGCCCTGCCACCCGTCCTGCTCTCCGCCGGGTCGCTTGCCCGGTCGTTCGTTCTGTCCAGCGCCTCGTACGCGGCGTCGATCAGGAGCCGCTCGGAGCGCCCGTCGGAGGTGTCCATCAGGAAGCAGCCATTGGCGATGATCTCGTAGTGGTCGCCGCGCTGCCGCAGGACGACCTCGCCGTGCGGGCCGTGACGGCGGTCGAGCGTACGCGGGGTGAGCGCATGAACGGACATGGTGCCTCCGGTGCGGGGTGCGGGGTGCGGGGTGCGGGTGCCGTGCGGTGGGGTGCGCATATGCTCCCCATCCCGGTCCTCCGGAACAACCGACTTCCGCCCAGCTCCGTCCCTTCTGTCCCTTCTGTCCCGCTGTCACGGGTGCTCGCGGCGGGCCCCGAAGACGGTGTACGCGATGGTGGCGGTCGCCAGCAGGAGCAGGGCGGTGACCCAGGAGGCGGTGCCGGGGCCCGGCTGGAGCGGCCAGGCCCATACGGCGGTCCAGCGGGAACCGGCGCCCTGCACACCCAGATAGATCGTGGCGAGATAGGCAAGCGGCGGCGCCCAGCTCAGCCGTGCGCCGATCACCACCGCCGACAGGACCGCGAGACCCACCACCCCCAGGGTGTTCCGCACCATCGCGCCCGCGCCGAACTCCTCCGTCGCGCCCGGCATCGCGATCCCCAGCGCAGCAGCCGACGCGGCGGTGAGGCCGGCGAGCTGGGTCAGCCGCCGCGGCCACCAGGGCCGTACCGACGTACGGTCCAGTTCGTCGCTGTACGTGTACAGACTCGTCCCGATCGCCGCGGCGACCAGCAGCGGCCCCACGATCACCAGCGGCTTTTCGAGTGCCGGGTCCCATGAGGAACCCGCCGAGTCCGCCGAACCCGCCGAACTCATCGAGGCCACGCGCCAGAAGACGCATACGACGGTCGCGGCGAGGACGCCGAGGGTGACGGGCAGCCCCCGGGAACGGGCGTACAGCAGCAGTGTGTTCGGACCGCTCACAGCGCGGGCACCCCCTTCGTCGCGCAGTCCCCGGCGGTCGCGAAGTAGCGGGTGAGCCACGGGCGGCGCTCCGCCGGGTCCATCGCGTCCAGCCGGGCCACCGCGTCCTTGCGCGCCTTGATCGAGGCTCGGGCCTGTTCCTTGGCGGTGCCGTCGTCCTCGGCCCAGCGCAACTGATCGCGGTCCATGGACGCGCCGGCCGGGTGGGGGGCCAGCCACTCCGACACGGCTTCGTCGACCGCCCGCACCCGCTGGTCGTCCCAGCGCGCCCGGCAGGGCTCCGCCTGGTTGCCCAGGGCTTTTCCGGTCAGCGCCTGGGCGGCCTCCCAGGCGTACTGCTCCCGGTCGGTCAGCTCACCGCGTACGACATACCAGCCCAGCGGTTCGAGCATGGGCAGCCGGGCCTCGCCCGGCCGTGGGTCCCGGTGCAGATCGATGAAGCGGTCCGGCAGATTCCCTACGCCGTCGAGCCGGCCGGTGATGCCGGACAGGGCGTCCCGCACCTCCGGCAGCATCCCCGGGTACTGGGCGTTCACGCAGATGGCGGGGGTGGTGGAGGTGTCGCAGACCTGTCGCTCCGACAGCGGGTCGCTACGCCACGCCCGGTCGCCGGTCTCCACGAGTGCCACGGCGGCCGAGGCGGCCAGGGCCAGCGGCAGCAGCGCGGTGTAACGGCGGCGGGCCGCGTACGCCAGGACCGCGCCCGCCGCCAGACCGCCCGCCCACGCGATCGCGGCCGGCGGCTGCCACCAGACGGGGAGCGATGCGTGCATCACGCCGTCGGCCGCGGTGGACGGGGTCAGATGCCGGGCAGCGGATGTCCCGTAGCCCGGCAGGCCCAGCGCGAGAAAGAGGGCGATCGCGAAGAGGGGCGCGGCCAGCCGCCAGCGCACCAGTGCCCCGGCGACATGGCCGATCAGCGCCGCCGCCAGGATGAACACGGCGTCCGCGATCAGCAGGGAGACCAGGGGCCGGCCCGCCGACGCGTAGGGCAGACAGGCCAGCAGCGAGGCGCAGGCGGCGAGCAGATACGCCACGGCCGCCCATACCGCCGTGGGCAGCGCGGCCGTCAGGGTCCGCGCCAGCGGACCACGGGCGGCACTCGCCCGCAGTTCGCCGGTCTGGCGGCGGCGTTCCCGGCCGCCCTGCCAGCACCCGGCCGCACCGGCCAGCGGGGCCGCGAACAGGCTGGACGCACTGCGCAGCAGCATCTGGGTGTCGTTCCAGCTGCCCTGCCACTCATGCGCCTTGGTGGCCATCGGCAGGGCGACCGCGATCAGGACGGCGGCCCCCGCCCAGGGCGCGGACCCCCGCAGCAGCTCACTGCGGACCGGGTGCGCGCGCCGGGCGGCGGTGGGGCGGGGGGCCGCGGCGGGCGGCCGGGGCCGGGTGCGGAGGGTGCTCACCGGCCGCCCTCCACGGCTGTGCGCGTCCCGGGTCCGGTCGGGGGCCCGGTGGGGCCGGTGGGTGCGGTGTCCCCGGTGTGCCCTGTCAGGGGCCCTGTCGGGGTCCCGCTTCCCGTTCCGGTCCCGCTTCCCGTTCCGGTTCCGGTCCCGGTTCCGGGCGCCGGGGAGCCGCGATGGAGCCGCAGGGCCGTCGTATAGCCGCGTTCCAGCGCGTTGCCCGCCTCGTCCGAGCCCGGCGCGCTCTCCCCGAGGGCGGTCAACTCGGCCGTCGACCCCCGGTAGGCGACCTGCCCGGCGTCGATGAGCGTCACCCGGGTGCAGGCCGCGGCCACGTCTTCCACGAGATGAGTGGAGACGATGACGGTGGAAGCGGTGCCCACGTCGCGGAGCAGTGCTCTGAACTCGACTCGCTGCTCCGGATCGAGACCGGCGGTCGGCTCGTCGAGCAGCAGCAGCTCGGGCTCGTTCACGATCGCCTGGGCGATGCCCACCCGGCGCACCATCCCGCCCGACAGCGTCCGCACCTTCGCGTCGATCCGGTCGGCGAGCCCCACCCGCTCCACCGCCCGTTCCACCGCCCCCGCCACCGCGGACCCCGGCATCTCCTTCAGCCAGGCGACGTACGCCACGAACTCCCGCACCGTGAACCCCGGGTAGTAGCCGAACTCCTGCGGCAGATAGCCGAGCCGCCGCCGTATCTCCGCCCGCTCCCGGTGGGACGACACCTCGCGGCCCAGCAGCTCCACCCGCCCGGCGGCCGGGGCGGCGACCGTCGCCAGTACCCGGATCAGGGAGGTCTTGCCCGCGCCGTTCGGGCCGAGCAGCCCGTGCACCCCCGTACCGAAGTCCAGTTCGACCGCGTCGAGCGCGACCGTCCTGCGGTGCCGGACGGTCAGCCCGGTCACATCCACGGCGCGCGTCCCGGCGCCCTCTGTTGTGGCGCGCGTCCGGGCGCCCTCTGTCGTCGTCATGCCCTCTCCAGATGGTCGAACGATGCACGGCGTACGGCGAGCAGCCCCGCGCACACCACGGCGGCCCCGGCCCAGCCGCCCTGTACGGCGGGCCCCGAGACATAGACCGCGAGCCGGGCGCCGAACTCCTGCGGCAGCGACACCAGCAGCGGGAACAGCACCAGACCCAGCCAGCCGCAGGCCAGCGCCGAAGCGGCGACCCGGCAGCCGATGTACGACCCCAGCGCGAGCGCCGCCAGCGTCAGCGCCAGCCCCGGCAGCAGCCAGGCCACCGCACCCGGCACGCCCGGGAACTCCACCGCCGGGGGCAGCAGCGCGCCCACCGCCGTCAGCGGCAGCACGCTCAGCGCCAGGACCACCGCCGTCCGGGCCAGCAGCAGCCGCAGACCCCCCGAAGGCGTCGACGCGACGATCTCGTGCAGCGGATCGGCGTACCGCCCGTACGACAGGGCCACCCCCGCGAGCGGCAGTACCGGGGACAGCGCCAGCAGCAGCGGCCGGGTGGCGTCGACGCCCAGGCCGTACGCGAGGAAGAGCGCGCCCGCCGCCACCAGCGCCACCGCCGTGGGCCACGGGCCGCGCAGCACGGGGCCCGCCGCCCACACCAGGCGGACGGTCCGGCCGGGCCGCGCGGGCGCCACCACCGCCTCCGCCAGTACGGCCGCGCGCACCCGCTCGATGACCGGGCCCGCCGCACCCCTCCGTGCCGCGGCGGAGACCCGGACCGCGCACGGCCCGCACGCCTCGATGTGCTTCTCCAGCGACCAGGCGTCCGGCTCGGCGGCCGAGCCTTCCGCGTACCGCCGTGCGAGCGGTTCGCTCACATGCCAGTCGCTCATGTCGTCCCTCCCAGCGGGTAGGTGTCCGGCGCGAGCTGCGCCAGCGCCGTCCGCAGCTCACGGCGGGCCCGCAGCGCCCGGGTCTTGACCGTGCCCTCGGGTATCCCGAGCAGCCGGGCGGTCTCGCGGGTGGTCAGTCCGTCGACGACCGTGGCACGCAGGACGTCCCGCAGCTCCGGCGAGATACGGTCCAGGGCCGCCCCGACGTCCCCGTACTCCAGTCCGGCGAGCACGTTCTCCTCGGCGGACGGCGCTGCCTGTGGCGCGGCGGGTTCGGGCACGGCCCGGGTCTGTCTGCTCCGGACCCGCTGCGCGTCCACCAGCCGCCGGGCCGCGATCATCCACAGCCAGCCCCCGGCCTCGGCTCCCCGGTGGCTGCCCGCGGACCGCCAGACCGTGACAAAGGTGTCCTGCAACACCTCGCGGACGGTCTCGGGGTCCGGGCAGCGGCGGGACAGCCGGATGTGGAGCCAGCCGGCGTGGCGGTCGTAGAGGGCGGCGAGGGCATCGGCGTCGCCGCCGCCGATGGCACGCAGCAGCGCGGCGTCGCCCGGGGGTTCCCCTGCGGGGCGCTTTCGTCTCACACCCTGTCTATCGCCGCCGGGCGGCTTTCGGTTCACGGACCGGCCGCCGGGCCGGGTTCGCTCTTCGGTTCACGGACCGGCCGCCGGGCCGGGTTCGCTCTTCGGCTCGCGGACCGGCCGCCGGGCCGGGGTTCGGCCAGCGGCACGCTCCTGCTTACGGGACGGAGGAGGCGGCCCGTGCGGGCCGGGGTCCGGACTGCTCGTACGGCCCAGGACGCCACCGCGCCGCGCCCCGCCGCACCCCACTGCATACACCCTGGTCAGAGGCGCGGTCAGAGGCGCGGTCAGACGGGCGCAAGCGCAGATCGCTCAGAGCGAACAGCGGCTCGGGAACATCTGAGGGCCCTCATGCATTGAGTGCACATAGCTCAACTTCACTGCCTAAGGGGAGATCATGGCTGCTGAGTCCCAGACCGTCACACCGCTCACCCTGCCGGTGCTGCCCCTCGATGACGAGGTCGTACTGCCCGGCATGGTGGTCCCCCTGGACCTCACCGATCCCGATGTACGCGCCGCGGTGGAGGCCGCACAGGCCGCCGCCCGCTCCAGTGGTGGAAGCAAGCCGCAGGTGCTGCTTGTTCCGCGGGTGGACGGGAATTACGCGGCGACCGGCGTGCTCGGCACGGTGGAGCAGGTCGGGCGGCTCTCCGACGGCGACCCCGGGGCACTGATCCGCGGGCGCGGACGGGTGCGGATCGGCGCGGGGACCACCGGCCCCGGCGCGGCGCTGTGGGTCGAGGGCGTCCGGCTGGACGAGACCGTTCCGGAGCCTCTGCCCGGCCAGGTCGCCGAGCTGGTCACCGAATACAAGGCGCTGGCCACCGACTGGCTGAAGAAGCGCGGTGCCTGGCAGGTCGTGGACCGGGTCCAGCAGATCGACGACATCTCCCAGCTCGCCGACAACGCTGGGTACTCCCCGTTCCTGACGACCGCCCAGAAGATCGAGCTGCTGGACACCGCCGACCCCGTCGCGCGGCTGAAGCTCGCCACCGACCAGCTCCGCGAGCACCTCGCCGAGCAGGACGTCGCCGAGTCCATCGCCAAGGACGTCCAGGACGGTGTCGACAAGCAGCAGCGTGAGTTCCTGCTGCGCCGCCAGCTCGACGCCGTACGCAAGGAGCTGCGCGAGCTGAACGGCCAGGAGGGCGAGGACGAGTCCGACGACTACCGCGCCCGTGTGGAGGCCGCCGAGCTGCCCGAGAAGGTGCGGGAGGCGGCCCTCAAGGAGGTCGAGAAGCTGGAGCGGTCCAGCGACCAGAGCCCCGAGGGCTCCTGGATCCGCACCTGGCTCGACACGGTCCTCGAACTGCCGTGGACCGAGCGCACCGAGGACGAGTACGACATCCAGGGCGCCCAGCGGGTCCTGGACGCCGAGCACGCGGGCCTGGCGGACGTGAAGGAGCGGATCACCGAGTACCTCGCGGTGCGCAAGCGGCGTGCCGACCGGGGGCTCGGCGTGGTCGGCGGCCGGCGCGGCGGCGCGGTCCTGGCGCTCGTCGGCCCGCCCGGCGTCGGCAAGACGTCCCTGGGCGAGTCCGTGGCGCACGCGATGGGCCGGAAGTTCGTCCGGGTCGCGCTCGGCGGCGTCCGCGACGAGGCGGAGATCCGCGGCCACCGGCGCACCTACGTCGGCGCGCTCCCGGGCCGTATCGTCCGCGCGATCAAGGAGGCCGGGTCGATGAACCCGGTGGTCCTGCTGGACGAGATCGACAAGGTCGGCTCGGACTTCCGGGGCGACCCGGCCGCCGCGCTCCTCGAAGTCCTGGACCCGGCGCAGAACCACACGTTCCGCGATCACTACCTGGAGGTCGAACTCGATCTGAGCGATGTCGTCTTCCTGGCCACCGCCAATGTGCTGGAGGCCATCCCGGAGGCCCTGCTCGACCGGATGGAGCTGGTCAGGCTCGACGGCTACACCGAGGACGAGAAGGTCGTCATCGCCAGGGACCACCTGCTGCCGCGCCAACTGGAGCGGGCGGGCCTGGAGTCCGGCGAGGTCGTCCTGGAGGACTCGGCGCTGCGCAGGCTCGCGGGGGAGTACACCCGTGAGGCGGGCGTACGGAACCTGGAGCGCTCCATCGCCAGGCTGCTGCGCAAGGTCGCGGCCCAGCACGAGCTGGGTGAGAAGGAGCTGCCGTACGCCATCGGGGCCGACCAGCTCCGCGGGCTGATCGGACGGCCGCACCATGTGCCCGAGTCCGCCCAGGACCCGGCGGAGCGCCGTACGGCCGTGCCCGGTGTCGCCACCGGACTCGCGGTCACCGGCGCGGGCGGTGACGTCCTCTTCGTGGAGGCGTCGCTCGCCGATCCGGAGACGGGCGCTTCGGGGCTGACCCTCACCGGCCAGCTCGGCGATGTGATGAAGGAGTCGGCGCAGATCGCGCTCAGCTTCCTGCGCTCGCACGGCGCGGAGACCGAGCTGCCGGTCGCCGACCTCAAGGACCGGGGTGTGCACATCCACTTCCCGGCGGGCGCGGTCCCGAAGGACGGACCGAGCGCGGGCATCACGATGACGACGGCGCTCGCTTCGCTGCTCTCCGGACGCCAGGTGCGGACGGATGTGGCGATGACGGGTGAGGTGTCGCTCACCGGGCGGGTGCTGCCCATCGGCGGTCTGAAGCAGAAGCTGCTGGCCGCGCACCGGGCGGGCATCACGACGGTCGTGATCCCGAAGCGGAACGAGGCCGACCTGGACGATGTCCCGGCCGAGATCCTCGAAAAGCTGGAGGTGCACCCGGTGACGGACGTCCGCCAGGTGCTGGAGATCGCGCTGGCCCCGGCAAGCGTCGCGGTCGCCGCCGCCGCGTGACGTCGGTACGTCAGTACGTCGGTACGTGTCGGTACGTCAGTACG
>NZ_JBSGUP010000259.1:0-10683 GCF_053607985.1 Streptomyces sp. NPDC055078 | reverse complement strand
CGGACCAGGCCCTCCACACCCTTCGCGGTGTCGATGACCTTCTTCACATCCGGCTCGTTCTCGTACATCCCCCGGATCTCCCCCGCCTCGCTGTAACGCGGATGCGAAGGGTCGGTGATGCCGTTGAGATCGATGCCCTTGCCGAGCACATCGGCGGGCATGGCCTTGGTGAGCCGGTCGCCCATGGCATACGGATAGCCGAGAACCCGCGCGGAGTCCTTGATGGCGTTCTTCGCCTTGATCTTTCCGTACGTACCGATCATGGCGACCTTGTCGGCGCCGTACTTCTCCGTGACGTACCGGATCACTTCCACGCGCCTGCGCTCGTCGAAGTCGATGTCGACATCGGGCATCGAGACACGCTCGGGATTGAGGAACCGCTCGAAGATCAGCCCGTGCTCGATCGGGTCGAGGTCGGTGATCCCCATCGCGTACGACACGATCGAACCGGCGGCCGAGCCCCGGCCGGGGCCCACCGCGATGCCGTTCTTCTTGGCCCACATGATGAAGTCGGCGACCACGAGGAAGTACCCCGGGAACCCCATCTTGATGATGACGTCCATCTCGTACTCCGCCTGCTTCTGGCGGTCGTCGGGGACGCCGCCGGGGAAGCGGCGGTTCATCCCGACCCGGACTTCTTCCTGGAACCAGGTGACTTCGGTGTAACCGTCGGGGATCTCGAACCTCGGCATCAGGTTCTTCGCCTGGAACATACCGTCCGTATTGATCTGCTCGGCCACCAGCAGCGTATTACGGCACCCCTCCTGCCACGCGTCCGACGAATCCACCGCATACATCTCGTCCGTCGACTTCAGGTAATAACCCGTCCCGTCGAACCGGAACCGGTCCGGATCCGACAGATTCTTCCCCGTCTGGATACACAACAACGCATCATGCGCCGTCGCCTCCTGCGCATACGTGTAATGCGAGTCATTCGTCACCAGCGGCGGAATACCCAGCTTCCGCCCCACCTCCAGCAACCTGTCCCGCACCCGCCGCTCGATCTCGATCCCATGATCCATCAACTCCAGGAAATACCGGTCCTTCCCGAAGATGTCCTGATACTCCGACGCAGCCTTCACCGCCTCGTCGAACTGCCCCAGCCGCAACCGCGTCTGCAACTCACCCGACGGACACCCCGTCGACGCGATCAGCCCCTCCGACCACTGCGCGATGGTCTCCCGGTCCATCCGCGGCCACTTCTGCAGCCACCCCTCCGCATACGCGTCCGACGACAACCGGAACAGATTGTGCAGACCCGTCTGATCCGACGCCCAGATCGTCTTATGCGTATAACCACCGGAACCCGACACATCGTCCCGCTTCTGATGCGGCTGCCCCCACTGCACCTTCCGCTTGTTCCGCCGCGACTCCGGCGCCACATACGCCTCGATCCCGATGATCGGCGTCACCCCCGCCTTCACCGCCGAATGAAAGAAGTCGTACGCGCCATGCAGATTCCCGTGATCCGTCATCGCGATATGCGACATACCCATCTCATTGCACGCGGCGAACATGTCCTTCAACCGCGCCGCACCATCCAGCAGCGAATACTGAGTGTGCACATGCAGATGCGTGAAGGGCGGCTTGGTCACGGCGGGGGCCTCCAGAGAACGGGCGACGAGCGGTGGCGGAGTGTCTGCGGGGGACAGCGTGGAAGTCTACGACTCCGCACCGACAACCGCCGGGGCCACGCTGACAGTCGTGGGGCCTCCGGACCGCCGTGCCCTGGCTGTCCGGGCCTCCGGACCGCCGGGCCCTGGCTGACAGTCAAGGGGAACGACGGGTGTCCCGGGCCGTGCCGCGGGCGGTGAGGCGATCCCGGACCGTGCCGCCGGCGGTGGGGCACTCCCGGGTACCGTCGAGCGTTGGACTGGCTGAACCACTCTCTCCCCCGGTCACCCCGGGGGCCCTGATCCGTCCCGCACCAGGAGGCCGCAGCGATGTCGGTACCGCACCCCGCCGAGATCACGCCCGCAGAGCGCGGTGAGCAGATTCTCGCCGTTTTCGGGACCGCCTTCGGCGACCTCCTGGCGGCCGACCCGGCCGCCTTCCGCGTCAAGTTCCGGAAGATGGCCGCCTCGGCGTTCGCCTTCTACCGGGGCACCGCCTGTCTGTTCTACGGCGACCTGGAGCAGGAGCACGGCGCGCGGGGCGACCGGGCGATCCACCGCGGCCCGTATCTGGACGAGCGCACCAGCCGGGTGTGGATCCATGGCGATCTCCACGCGGAGAATTTCGGCACGTACATGGATGCGAACGGCCGGCTGATCTTCAATGTGAACGACTTCGACGAGGCGTATGTCGGCCCCTTCACCTGGGATCTGCAGCGGCTGGCCGCCTCGCTGGCGCTGCTCGGCTACACGAAGGCGTTCAGCGACGGGCAGATCACCGAGCTGGTGCGGACGTACGGCGCCGCGTACCGCGAGCGCATCCACGCCCTGGCGACCGGCGCCAAGAACGACGAGGTGCCGCCGTTCACCCTGGACACCGCCGAGGGCCCGCTGCTGGGGGCGCTCCGCGACGCCCGCTCGCTGACCCGGTTCTCGCTGCTGGACTCGATGACCGAGATCCGTGACTTCGAGCGCCGCTTCGCCCCGGACGGCGGCTCCGTCGAGCTGGACGCCGCCGGCCGGTACAAGGTGCTGGCCGCCTTCGACGGCTATCTGGAGACGCTGCCGGACTCCAGCCTGACCCGGCCCGACTCGTACCGGGTGAAGGATGTGGTCGGCAGGCGCGGGATCGGCATCGGATCCGCCGGTCTGCCCTCGTACAACATCCTGCTGGAGGGCAACAGCGACGCCCTGGAGAACGACGTCGTGATCTATATGAAGCAGGCCCAGACCCCCGCGGTCTCCCGTCATATCGACGATCCGACCGTGCGGGAGTATTTCCTGCACGAGGGCCACCGCACCGTGATCTCACAGCGCGCGCTCCAGGATCACGCCGATCCGTGGCTGGGCTGGACCGAGCTGGACGGCGCCGGTCAGCTGGTCGCCGAGGTCTCGCCGTACGCGGTGGATCTGGACTGGTCGGACCTCGACGACCCGGAGGAGATCGCGGCGGTCGTCGCGGACCTCGGCCGGGCGACCGCCACCATGCACGGCGCGGCGGACGACGAGAGCGGCCACTCCCTGGTGCCGTTCTCCACCGAGCGGGCCATCGACGCGGCCATCGCGGCGGACGAGGAGGGCTTCCCCGAGCTGCTCGTGGACTTCGCGCACCGCTATGGCGCGCGGGCGCGAGCGGACCACCAGATCTTTGTCGACCTGTTCCGCAACGGCCGGATTCCGGGCCTGTAGGGCACCGCCCCGGGACGGCCGGATCCGTTAAGGCTCCTCTCAGGCAGTCATGGCACACTCGCAGACGATGGATGTATCGGAAATGCAGCTCAGGACGCTGCGGGCGGCGATCTTCACGGCACTCGTCGTGACGCTGTCCGCCGGCTCCCATGTGCTGCTCTCCCGGTCCCCGCTGCCGTGGACCACGGTCGCCGGTCTTTCGGCGGGCGTCTTCGCCGTCGCGTACGCCCTCTCCGGCCGCGAGCGTGGTTACTGGCGCATCGCGGGCCTGCTCGTCCCGCTCGAACTGGCCGCGGACACGATCTTCACCACCGGTCAGGACCTCTGCTACGGCCCCGGGGGCGGACCGGTCGCCGGTTCGCTGCGGGCGCTGGGATTCGATGTGCTGTGCGGCGGGAGCGTCGGCGGCACCCTGCCGGGCGTCGCCGAGCCGGGTACGGCCTCGCTGCTTGCCTCCACCGACCCCGCGCTGCCCTGGCTGCTGCTCGGGGCCCATGTCTCCGTCGGGCTGCTCGCCGCCGCCTGGCTGTGGCACGGCGAGGCGGCGCTGGCGAGCCTGCTGCGGACGGTGGGCACGCTGGCGTTCCGCCCGCTGCTGCTCGCGGTCGCCGTGGTGGCGGCACCCCGGCCCGGACGCCGCGTGGCCCGCTCCGTCCCGCGCCACGCCGTCTCCCGTACCCGGCTGCTGGTGCACTCCGTCGGCCGGCGTGGACCGCCTCGCCCCGCCGCGGGCTTCGTCCTGAGCGCATAAGCGCATCAGCGCCTGAGCGCCCGAGCAGCTGAAACGGTGACCGGCCGGGCTTCCGAGCAGCCGATCGCCCGAGCGGCCGAGGCCAGGAACGCCCGCCCCGCGAGCCCCCCACCTGTCTTCCGTATCTCCCCGGTACGGCATCCCACGGAGTGACATCAGCATGAGTGCACGCAACAGCAAGGCCAACAAGGCGGCGGCCCGTGAGCGGCTGCGCCTGGAGCGCGAGCGGCAGGCCAAGAAGGACAGGGTCCGCCGGCAGATGATCGTCATCGGTTCCACGGTCGTGGTCCTCGCGATCGCGGGCGGCATCGGTTACGCGGTGATGGAGTCCAACAAGCCGGACCACTGGGAGGCGGCGAAGGACGCGAAGACCGTCACCGCGCCCAGGAACACCGAGGGCACCAACGGCACGACCGTCGTCATCGGCAAGCCGGCGGCGAAGAAGACGCTGGAGCTGTACGAGGACTCCCGCTGCCCGAGTTGCGCGGCCTTCGAGCAGGGGGCGGGTGAGACGCTGACGAAGGACGTCGGGGCCGGGAAGTACAAGGTCAAGTATGTCGGCGCCACCTTTATCGACAATCTCGACCAGGGTGAGGGCTCGAAGAACGCGCTCAGCGCGCTGGGCGCGGCGCTCGATGTCAGCCCGGAGGCGTTCTCGCAGTACAAGGCCGCCCTCTACTCGAAGAAGTTCCATCCCAAGGAGAGCGAGGACAAGTTCGCCAAGGACTCCTATCTCCTGGAGATCGCCGACACGGTCCCGGCGCTCAAGGCCAACGCCGGGTTCAAGAAGAATGTCGAGGACGGCACCTTCGACGCCTGGGCGATGAAGATGTCGGCGACGTTCACCAAGAGCGGGGTCGGCGGCACCCCGACGCTCAAGATGGACGGCAAGAAGATCACCACGGAGGGCACGGACAACCCGCCGATGACGGCAGCGGAGTACACCAAGGAGATCGGCAAGGCCCTGGCCCGCCGCTGAGCCGCCCCGCCGACCCCGTACTGCCGACCCGCGCCGCGGGTCGGTACCGGCCCGCGGCGGGTGTCAGTACCGACCCGTACCGAGTGTCAGTACCGACCCGCGCCGGGTGTCACTGCCGACCCGTGCCCAGCGTCTCCAGGAAGCCGAGCGACACCCTCCAGGCCGACTCGGCGGCTTCCTCGTCGTAGTCCGGCAGCTCCGGGTCCGTGAAGATGTGCCCGGCGCCCGGGTAGCGGTAGACCTCGGCGTCGGCACCCACCCGGCCCATGCCCAGGTACCACGCGGTGAGCCAGTCGTGCGGCTCGTACGGATCGGGGTCGGCGACATGCAGCTGTACGGGCAGCTCGCCGACCGCCGGGTTCTCGGGGATGTCCGCCGTACCGTGCAGGAGCAGCAGACCGCGCGACTTCTCGTCCCCGAAGGCCAGCGTCTGCGCGAAGGCGGCGCCCAGCGAGAAGCCCGCGTACACCAGCCCGCGCCCGGAGTGCGGTGCGGCGGCCGTGATCGCCCGTTTGAGCAGTTCGTCCTGGCCCAGCTCGTCCTTGAAGGTCATGCCCTCGTCGGCCGTGTCAAATGTTCTGCCGTCGAAGAGATCGGGCGTCCACACCTGGTGACCTGCCCGCTCAAGCCGCCCGGCGGCCGACCGCACGGCCGGGCGCAGACCGTACACAGAGTGGAAAAGCATGATGTCCATGCGGTCAGGTTACGTTCGAGGACATGGAGAATGTGCTGCGCCCATTGCTTGTCATCGGTGGTGCGGCCGTCCTCACGCTGTGCGTGGGATGGCTGGTCGATCTGCTGCTCCGGCGGGCCGACACCCGGCACCCGGAGACCCCACTGTGGGGTCTGCTGCGCCGCTGCCGGCTGCCCCTGCGGTTCGTGCTGGGCACGGCGGTGCTGAGAGGGACCTATCGACAGGCGGAGATCGGCGCGCTCCGCGGTCATCACGCGGGCATCGGCCAGGTCCTGACCCTGGTGCTGATCGGGGCATCCGCCTGGCTCGTGGTGAGGATCGCCACAGCCGTGGTCGAGTCCACCTACACCCGTTACGCGGCGGCGACCCGCGACCCGGCCAGGGTGCGCCGGGTGCGTACGCAGGTCACGCTGATCCAGCGGGTCGTCATCGCCGTCGTGGGCGTGGTGGCGGTCGCCGCGATGCTGCTGACGTTCCCCGCCATGCGCACCGTCGGGACCTCCATGCTGGCGTCGGCCGGTGTGCTCGGCATCGTGGCCGGTGTCGCGGCCCAGTCGACGCTCGGCAATCTCTTCGCCGGGCTCCAGATCGCGTTCGGTGACATGGTGCGGATAGGGGACACGGTGGTGGTCGACGGCGAGTGGGGGACGATCGAGGAGATCACCCTCACCTTTCTCGCCGTACGGACCTGGGACGAGCGCCGGATCACCATGCCGGTCTCGTACTTCACCAGCAAACCGTTCGAGAACTGGTCACGCGGCGGTGTGCAGATGACCGGGACCGTCTTCTTCCATCTCGACCACTCCGCACCCGTGCCCCTGATGCGCGACAGACTCCACGAGGTCGTACGCGAGTGCCCGGCGTGGGACGGCCGCGACTGGTCGCTCGCCGTCACGGACACCACCCCGTCGACGATCGAAGTACGGGCGGTGGTCACCGCGAAGGACGCGGACGACATCTGGACCGTACGGTGCGCGGTGCGCGAGCAGTTGATCGCCTGGCTGTACGAGCACCATCCGTACGCGCTGCCCAGGATCGCGACCGCCCCCGCGGCGGAGCGGTCGGGCGGACTGGTGGAGCAGTCCCGCGGGCCGCTGGAGCGCGCCCCCGGTCCGGTGGAACTCACCACGGCGGAGGAGGAGCCTCCGCGCACCGGCCGCGGCTGATACGACAGCACCCGGGATCCGGCGGACGGTGAGCGGCCACGGGGAACCCTGGGGCTCCTGGCGTCGGGAGCGCCGCCGGCTCAGGAGCACGGGCCCGGCTCAGGAGCACCGGCCCGGCTCAGTGGCCGCGTTCCGCGCCGCCGTTGACCTGGATCACCTGGGCGGTGATGTGCCCGGCCGCCGATGACGCCAGCCAGTGCAGGGTCTGCGCGATATCGCCGGGGTGGCCGACGCGCCCGGTCGCGGTCTCCGCGATCAGCGCCCGCCGGCGATCCTCGGGGAACGGCTCCGCGAAGAAGTCGGTCTCCTCGACGAGCCCGGGGGCGACGGCGTTCACGGTGATCCCGCGCGGCCCGAGTTCCCGGGCGAGCCCGAAGGCGTAGGGGTGGAGCGCGGCCTTGGCCGACGCGTACGCGGCACGGCCCGTACCCCGGTACGCGGCGATCGAGCTGAGGAACAGCACCCGGCCCCCGGGGGTGGCCAGATGGCTCTTGAGTGCCTCGGTGAGCAGCACGGCGGTGAGCGTGTTGAGCCGGAAGTTCACCGTCCAGTCGTGGGCGGCGGCCGTCAGCGGATCGGTGTGCTCGACGGGCTTCTCCCGGCGGCCGTTGCCGCCCGCGCTGTGCACCAGGACATCGACGGTGCCGTACTCCCGCTCGGTGAACGCGGCGGCGAGGCGGGCGCCATCGGGGTCGCCGAGGTCGGCCGCGCAGTACCGGGCGCCGGGAATCCGCTCGGCGGCCCGCGCGAGGACGTCCTCGCGCCGTCCGAGCAGTACGATCTGCTCCCCGTCCGCGGCGAAGGTCTCCGCCGCCGCGAACCCGATTCCGGTACCTCCGCCACTGATCACCACGGTGCGCGCCATGCCGGGATCCTACGAGCCGCCCGCGACGGGAGGGGACGGCGCGCGGGGAGAGCCGCTAGCGTGCCTCGTATGACTGCGCGTCGTAAGGCTGTGCCTCATGGGGCCGTGCCTCATGGGGCCGTGCCGAGACGGCTGAGCTGGGCGGTCGGGCAGCTGGCCGTCGGGCCCGCCGACCGGGTCCTGGAGATCGGCTGCGGGCGGGGGGTCGCCGCCGCGCTGGTCGCCGAACGGCTCGACACCGGCACGATCACCGCGATCGACCGCTCGGCGCACGCCGTCGACGGTGCCCGGCTGCGCAACGCCGAACAGCTAGCGGCGGGCCGGGTCGTCGTACGCCGGGCGGCCCTCACCGAACTGTCCGCCGCGGACGGCCCCTTCGACCAGATCTTCGCGGTGAACGTGAATGTGTTCTGGACCTCCCCGGCCGACGGGGAACTGGACCTGGTACGGAGCCTGCTGGCCCCGCGCGGCACCTTCTCGCTGTTCTACGAGCCTCCGGCGGCGGCCCGGGCCCGCGAACTGGCGGCGCTGCTCACACCCCGGCTGACCTGGCCCGGAGCCACCACCGCGGTGGTGACCGAGACGACCGGGCGGGCCACCCTGCTGGGCATCCGCACCACGGTGGACTGAGAGCCTGCTCCCCCCTCAGGCGCTCTCCGCCGCGATCCTGTCGAGCGCATCGCGCAGATCGTCCGGGTACCCGCTGGCGAACTCCACCCACTGCCCGTCCGACGGATGCTCGAAGCCGAGGCGCACGGCGTGCAGCCACTGCCGGGTCAGGCCGAGGCGCTTGGCGAGCGTCGGATCGGCGCCATAGGTCAGATCACCCACGCAGGGGTGCCGGTGCGCAGCCATATGCACCCGGATCTGATGGGTGCGCCCGGTCTCCAGCTTGATGTCGAGCAGCGAGGCCGCGCGGAACGCCTCCAGCAGGTCGTAGTGCGTCACCGACGGCTTGCCGTCGGCGGTCACCGCCCACTTGTAGTCATGGTTCGGATGGCGTCCGATGGGGGCGTCGATCGTCCCGCTCATCGGGTCCGGATGGCCCTGCACGAGCGCGTGGTAGCGCTTGTCGACCGTACGCTCCCGGAACTGCTGCTTGAGCAGGGTGTACGCCCGCTCCGACTTGGCCACGACCATCAGCCCCGAGGTGCCGACGTCCAGCCGGTGCACGATGCCCTGGCGCTCGGCCGCGCCCGAGGTGGAGATGCGGTACCCGGCGGCGGCGAGGCCGCCGATCACCGTGGTCCCGGTCCAGCCGGGGCTGGGGTGGGCGGCCACCCCAACGGGCTTCATGATCACCACGATGTCGTCGTCGTCGTGCACGATCTCCATGCCCTCGACCGGCTCGGCCACGATCCGGACCGGCGCGGGCGCCTGCGGCATCTCGACCTCCAGCCAGGCCCCGCCGTGCACCCGCTCGGACTTCCCCACCACCGAGCCGTCCACCTGCACCTTTCCCGCCCCGGCCAGCTCGGCCGCCTTGGTGCGGGAGAAGCCGAACATACGCGAGATGGCGGCGTCGACGCGCTCGCCCTCAAGGCCGTCGGGTACGGGCAGGGTGCGGATCTCGGGGAGGGTACTCACCCGTCGAGTATGCCTTGCCGGTCCTGGTGATCAGTCCCCGGTCGTCAGTCCCTGTGGACGGTCCCGTCAGTCCTTGTGGACGGTCCCGTCGGGGTCAAGACCCCGGAAGGAGAGGATCACGATCAGAATGCCGCCGCAGACGATCGCGGAGTCGGCGAGGTTGAAGACGGCGAAGTGCGCGGGCGCGATGAAGTCGACGACCGCGCCCTCGAACACTCCGGGGGCGCGGAAGATCCGGTCGGTGAGGTTGCCGAGCGCTCCGCCGAGCAGCAGACCGAGCGCGATCGCCCACGGCAGGCTGTACAGCTTGCGCGCCAGCCGGATGATCACCACGATCACGGTCGCCGCGATGGCGGTGAAGATCACGGTGAACGCCTCGCCGATACCGAAGGCCGCCCCGGCGTTCCGTACCGCCTCGAACTTCAGCCAGTCACCGATGATCTCGATGGGCGGCTGATGTTCCAGCTTGGCCACCACGATCATCTTGCTGACGAGGTCGAGCAGATAGGCGAAGACCGCCACGCCGAGCAGCACCGCGATACGGCGCCTGCCCTTGGGCTGCTCGGCGGGCGCCGCAGCCTCGTCGTCAACATCCGGCGTACCGATGATGCGCTCCGCCTCTGCCACGTGAGTCCCTCAACCTAGGTGCCTGACTGACACGAGCGTACGGCACACGTGTGCGGTGTCAGCCCCTGCGCTCCTGCTTCTGCTTGCACTCCACACACAGTGTGGCGCGGGGGAACGCCTGCATACGGGCCTTGCCGATCGGCTTGCCGCAGTTCTCACAGAGCCCATAGGTACCGGCGTCGAGCCGGAGCAGCGCCCGCTCGGTCTGTTCGAGCATCTCGCGGGCGTTGGCGGCGAGCGACAGCTCGTGTTCACGGGTGATGTTCTTGGACCCGGTGTCGGCGTCGTCGTCGCCCGCGCCGCCTCCGGAGTCCCGCATCAGATTGGTCAGAGCGGTCCGGGACGAGGTCAGCTCGGCGTTCAGCCGGATCACCTCGTCCTCCAGCTCGGCGCGGGCCGCGGCGATCTCCTCAGGGGTCCACGGGTCCTCGCCCGGCCGTACGGCCAGCTCACCCGGAGCTGTCGCCGCCGCCGTACGGGCCGTGGGCACCGCTGCCGGACTCTTGCCGGCAGCCACGGTCTTCTTCGCTCCCACCGTCCTGGCTCCTGTCTGCTCGGCGGCCTCGGCCGCCCTCTTGGCCGCGGGCGCGGCCCTCTTCGCGGCCTTCTTGGCCGGGGCTTTCCTCTCGGTGGCCTTCCCGGCCGTGGAACTGGCCGTGGAACTGGCCATGGGTCTGGTGGATCCCGCCATCGACCCGGCGGTCGACCCTGC
>NZ_JBSGUP010000258.1:0-10701 GCF_053607985.1 Streptomyces sp. NPDC055078 | reverse complement strand
GGCTCACGCCTCCCGCGCACCCTCGTACATCTCATCGATCAGCTGCTGGAACTCGCGCTCGACCACCGGTCGCTTCAGTTTGAGGCTCGGCGTCAGATCGCCGTGCTCGACATCGAGGTCCCGGGGCAGCAGCCGGAACTTCCTGATCGTCTGCCAGCGCTGAAGGCCCTCGTTGAGCAGGGTCACATACCCCTGGATCAGCTCCGCCGTCGCCGGGTCGGCGAGGACCTCGCCGTACGACCTGTTCTCCAGGCCGTGGTCCTTGGCCCAGCCCAGGATCGTGGGCTCGTCGAGGGCGATGAGCGCGGTGCAGTAGTTCCGGTCGGCGCCGAGGACCACGATGTTGGAGACGTACGGGCAGATCGCCTTGAACTGGATCTCCACCTCCGTCGGGGCGATGTACTTGCCGCTGGAGGTCTTGATCAGGTCCTTCTTGCGGTCCGTGATCCGCAGAAAGCCGTCGTCGGAGAGTTCGCCGATGTCCCCGGTGTGCAGCCAGCCGTCCGGCTCCAGGACTTCCCGGGTCTTCTCGGGCTGCCCGTGGTAGCCCTCCATGATCCCGGGGCCGCGCAGCATGACCTCGCCGTCGTCGGCGATCCGTACCTCGGTGCCGGGCAGCGGCTTGCCGACCGTGCCCGTACGGTATGACGCGCCCGGGTTGACGAAGGACGCGGCGCTCGACTCGGTGAGGCCGTACCCCTCCAGGATGTGGATCCCGGCGCCCGAGAAGAAGTACCCGATCTCGGGCGAGAGGGCGGCGGAGCCGGAGATCGCGGCGCGCAGGCGTCCGCCGAACGCCTCGCGGAGCTTGCTGTAGACGAGCGCGTCGGCGACCTTGTGCCTGGCGCGGAGCCCGAAGGGCGCGGAGGCCGTGCCCGTACGGCGGAAATTGTCCTGGGTGACCTTGCCGTACTCGCGCGCGACCCCGGCCGCCCACTGGAAGATCTTGTACTTGGCGCCGCCGCCGGCCCGTGCCTTGGCCGCGACACCGTTGTAGACCTTCTCGAAGATGCGCGGCACGGCCGCCATATAGGTGGGCCGCACCACCGGAAGGTTATCGATGATCCGGTCGATCCGGCCGTCGACAGCGGTGACATGGCCCAGTTCGATCTGCCCGGAGGTGAGAACCTTGCCGAAGACATGGGCGAGGGGCAGCCAGAGGTACTGAACGTCGTCCTTCTCGATCAGCCCGGTCCCGGCGATGGCCTTGGCCATATAGGACCAGTTGTCATGCGGGAGCCGGACGCCCTTGGGCCGTCCGGTGGTGCCGGAGGTGTAGATCAAGGTCGCGAGCTGCCCTGAGGTGATCGCGCCGATCCGCTCCTTGACGGCCTCGGGGTGCTTGCCGAGGTGGTGGGTCCCGCGCGCCTCCAGTTCGGCGAGGGTGAGGACCCAGCCGTCGGGGTCGCTCTCGTCCGGCTCCACGTCGGCGGCGTCGATGACGACGACGTGCTGGAGATCGGGCAGCCCGGAGCGCCGCTCACGTGCCTTCGCCAGCTGTGCCGCGTCCTCCGCGATGAGGACCCGGCTGCCGGAGTCGGACAGGATGTACGCCGATTCCTCGGCGTTGGTGGACGGGTAGACCGTGGTGGTCGCACCGCCCGCGCACATCACCCCGAGGTCGGCGAGGATCCAGTCGATCCGGGTGGTGGACAGCAGGGCGACCCGGTCCTCGGGCCGCACCCCGAGATCGATCAGACCTGCCGCGATGGCGTAGACCCGCTCGGCGGTCCCGCCCCAGCTCAGCGACTTCCATTCGTCGGGCCCCTCCCCCGAGGCCGCGGGCACCGGGAAGCGGAACGCCTCGTCGTCCGGCGTGGCCATGACGCGCTCGGTGAAGAGGTTCGCCACCGAGGGCGGTCGGTTCTCGATCATGGTCTGAGTGTCGCTCACGACGTCCTCCGGGCCTGCGGCAGCACTGCGTGACTGGCTGCTTGTTTAACTGGCGAGTAACCATCGAGCCGTGATCAGAGTAGAGCGCGCTGTGCGGGTGCGTAAGGGGATGCGTACTGCCGGTTCATAACGAACGGTCCAGCTCTCATCGAACACCGCGAGCCCGGAAAACGCCCGCCCGGACTCCGGGCGGGCGCGTCTCCGTACGCCGTACGACCACGAGGTGAGGGGCAGCTCGCAGGGGCTGGTCTCACGAGCCGCCCTCAGGGGCTGCCCTCAGGGGCTACTTCTTCCCCTTGCCGCCGCTCTCGTCGCTGGAGAGGACGGCGATGAACGCCTCCTGCGGCACCTCCACGCTGCCGACCATCTTCATCCGCTTCTTGCCTTCCTTCTGCTTCTCCAGCAGCTTCCGCTTACGGGAGATGTCACCGCCGTAGCACTTGGCGAGCACGTCCTTGCGGATGGCGCGGATGGTCTCGCGGGCGATGACCCGGGAGCCGATCGCGGCCTGGATGGGGACCTCGAACGCCTGCCGGGGGATCAGCTCCCGCAGCTTGGCGACGAGCCGTACGCCATACGCGTACGCCGCGTCCTTGTGGGTGATGGCGGAGAAGGCGTCGACCTTGTCGCCGTGCAGCAGGATGTCGACCTTGACCAGGCTGGAGGTCAGCTCGCCGGTGGGCTCGTAGTCGAGGGAGGCGTAGCCGCGGGTCTTGGACTTCAGCTGGTCGAAGAAGTCGAAGACGATCTCGGCGAGCGGGAGGGTGTAGCGGATCTCGACCCGGTCCTCGGAGAGGTAGTCCATGCCCAGCAGGGTGCCCCGGCGGGACTGGCACAGCTCCATGATCGCGCCGATGAACTCGCTGGGCGCGAGGATCGTCGCCCGCACCACCGGCTCGTGCACCTCCGCGATCTTCCCCTCGGGGAACTCGCTGGGGTTGGTGACGGTGTGCTCGGTGGTGTCCTCCATGACCACGCGGTAGACCACGTTGGGCGCGGTGGCGATCAGGTCGAGACCGAACTCCCGCTCCAGCCGCTCCCGGATCACGTCCAGGTGCAGCAGTCCGAGGAAGCCGACCCGGAAACCGAAGCCCAGGGCGGCGGATGTCTCCGGCTCGTAGACCAGCGCCGCGTCGTTGAGCTGGAGCTTGTCGAGGGCGTCGCGCAGCTCCGGGTAGTCCGAGCCGTCCAGCGGATACAACCCGGAGAACACCATCGGCCTGGGGTCCTTGTAGCCGCCGAGCGCCTCGGTGGCCCCCTTGTGCTGCTGGGTGATGGTGTCGCCGACCTTGGACTGGCGCACATCCTTCACACCGGTGATCAGATAGCCGACCTCACCCACGCCCAGACCGTCGGCCGGGAGCATCTCCGGTGAGTTCGTCCCGATCTCCAGCAGCTCGTGCGTGGCGCCGGTGGACATCATGCGGATGCGCTCGCGCCTGCCGAGCTTTCCGTCGATGACCCGGACATAGGTCACCACGCCCCGGTAGGAGTCATAGACCGAGTCGAAGATCATGGCGCGCGCGGGCGCGTCGGCGACCCCGACCGGGGCGGGCACATCGCGGACCACCCGGTTGAGCAGGGCCTCCACGCCGACACCGGTCTTCGCCGAGACCCGCAGGACGTCGTCCGGCTCACAGCCGACCAGATTGGCCAGTTCCTCGGAGAACTTCTCCGGCTGCGCCGCCGGCAGGTCGATCTTGTTGAGGACCGGGATGATGGTGAGGTCGTTCTCCATCGCGAGATAGAGGTTGGCGAGGGTCTGCGCCTCGATGCCCTGGGCGGCGTCGACGAGCAGGACCGTGCCCTCGCAGGCGGCGAGGGAGCGGGACACCTCATAGGTGAAGTCCACGTGGCCAGGCGTGTCGATCATGTTCAGGATATGGGCCCGGCCCTGGTCGGCGCCCTCGGAAGGGGCCCAGGGCAGCCGGACGGCCTGGGACTTGATCGTGATGCCGCGCTCGCGCTCGATGTCCATACGGTCGAGGTACTGAGCACGCATCTGCCGCTGCTCGACCACACCGGTCAGCTGGAGCATCCGGTCGGCGAGCGTCGACTTGCCGTGATCGATGTGCGCGATGATGCAGAAATTGCGGATCAGCGCCGGGGCGGTACGGCTCGGCTCGGGCACGTGGGGAGGAGTCGCGGGCACGCAGGGTCCTGATTCTTGAGACGGCGGGCGTCTCGTCTCGGGCGATGGCGGATCGATACGTAGTCCCCATGGTCCCACGCGGACGGGACTGCGCCCGGTTTGGGCCGCTCGAACGCAGGCTGGTAGCGTAGGCCGCTGTGTCTCGTGGTCTCGTGCTCCGTCTTACCGGAGCCTCCACGGGACGCGCAGCAGGGATCAACCCAAAGATCAACCCGATCGACTCAAGATCAACCCCGATCAACCCAGATCATTCGAACCTGAGAAGGCTCTTTCGTGGCGAACATCAAGTCCCAGATCAAGCGGAACAAGACGAACGAGAAGGCGCGGCTGCGCAACAAGTCCGTCAAGTCCTCGCTCAAGACCGCGATCCGCAAGGCCCGTGAGGCCGCTGAGGCGGGCGACGTCGAGAAGGCCACCACGGCCGCTCGCGAAGCCTCCCGCAAGCTCGACAAGGCCGTCTCGAAGGGCGTCATCCACAAGAACGCCGCCGCCAACAAGAAGTCGGCGCTGGCGTCCAAGGTTGCCTCCCTCCAGGGCTGAGCGTTTCCGCTGGACCCCGGGGGGCGACCCCCGACCCCCGGCGCCATCCCTCGCGGATGACCCGCCGGATGCCTTGATCGCTTTGATTGCCGGAAGGATCGAGCGGGCCCTCTCATCCGCTCCCCTCCCCGGCGGGCACCTCCGGACTCGCACTTGGACCTGCGTTCGCCACGCGGGTGCGAGTCCACCACAGATCTTCCAGATCTTTCCGAAGACCCCGGCTCACTCCCCGCCCTCCCCGGGCAGGCAGCGACCGGGGTCTTCGCCTTCCCCGACGGCACCGGCCGCCGCACCGACCGTCCGGCGTCGGCCACCCCCAGCCGCCCGGCGCGGTTCAGCTGTTCGCTGTTCGGCAGGGTTCCAGCCCCCGGGCAGGTGCGAAACGAGGACGGGTGAGGGTGCCGGCAGGCGCCGGGGCGCCAGGGCGGGGGCCGGCACAGAGTGGGGGCGGGCACAGGGCGGGGGCCGGCACAGAGTGGAAGCGGACGCGGGGTGAATACCGGCGCGGGGTGACAGCCGGCGCGGGTGGGCGGGCGGGCACGTGCGGGTGGGCGGGCAGGTGCGTGGGGCAGGGCGGGTCCGGCTTTCGGCGGGTGGGCAGCACTCGGGCCGAGCGCAAGGCGCGGGCGGAGGCCGGCGCGGGTGGGCGGGCAGGTGCGTAGGCAGGGCGGGCGCGGGCGGAGGCCGGCGCGAGTGTGGGCGGCGGAGGGCAATGCGCCGGGCAGAGGCAGACGCAGGGGGGCCACCGGGGCAACAGGTGGGCCACCGGAGGCAAGACGGCGGGCGCGGTTTTCGGCAACGGGGCGGTACTCGTCGAGCCGGGCGCGAGGCTCAGCGCCGGGCGCGGGCCGCCCGTGCCACCGCCACCACCGCCTTCTCCAGGGCGTACTCCGGATCGTCCCCGCCCCCCTTCACCCCCGCGTCCGCGTCCGCGACCGCTCGCAGGGCCATCGCGACCCCGTCGGGCGTCCACCCCCTCATCTGCTGGCGCACGCGGTCGATCTTCCAGGGCGGCATCCCCAGCTCCCGGGCGAGGTCGGCGGGCCGGCCGCCCCGCGCGGACGACAGCTTGCCGATCGCCCGCACCCCCTGGGCCAGCGCGCTGGTGATCAACACGGGTGCGACCCCCGTCGACAGCGACCAGCGCAGCGCCTCCAGCGCCTCGGCGGCCCGGCCCTCCACGGCGCGGTCGGCGACGGTGAAACTGGAAGCCTCGGCACGACCCGTGTAGTACCGCCCGACGACCGCCTCGTCGATCGTGCCCTCGACATCCGCGGTGAGCTGGGACACCGCGCTCGCCAGCTCCCGCAGATCGCTCCCGATGGAGTCGACGAGGGACTGGCACGCCTCGGGCGTCGCCGATCTGCCCAGCGCCCGGAACTCGGACCGCACAAACGTGAGCCGCTCGGCCGGCTTGGTGGTCTTGGGGCAGGCGACCTCGCGGACCCCTGCCTTGCGGGCGGCGTCCAGCAGACCCTTGCCCTTCGCACCACCGGGGTGCAGCAGGACGAGGGTGATCTCCTCGGCGGGAGCGCCGAGATACACCTTGATGTCCTTGATCGTGTCGGCGGACAGATCCTGCGCGTTCCGCACGATCACGACCTTGCGCTCGGCGAAGAGCGAGGGGCTCGTCAACTCGTCGAGGGTGCCCGGCTGAAGCTGGTCGGCGGTGAGGTCCCGCACGTCCGTGTCCGCGTCGGCGGCCCTCGCCGCCGCCACGACCTGCTGCACCGCGCGGTCGAGGAGCAGATCCTCCTGGCCCACGGCGAGCGTGACAGGGGCGAGGGGGTCGTCGGTCGAATTCTTCCTGGTGGCCATCGCGTCCAGCATCCCATGGGCCACTGACACTCCGTCCCGTACCGGAGAATGAGCGGGTGAGTGAAGGACGACATGTACTGGTGCTGCCCGATCGCGACGCCGCCGAAGAGGTGGCGCAGGAGCTGACGGGCCGGTTCGGGGTGACCGATGAGCCGCAGCTCGTACGGGACGCACTGGCGGGCGAGGACGACGCCGAGGACGCCCAGTGGCTGGTCGTGGTGGAGGACCCCGCGGCGCGCCTCGACCCCGCGGCCCTGGACGATTTCGCCGCCGAGTACGACGGGTGGCTGGAAGCGCCCCTGTGAGGCGGGGCGGGGAGCGGCGGCTCGGCCGTCCGTGCCGCGCGGGTCGGGCGGCACACGGCTGGACCGCCGCGCGAAGTGCTCCTGGCGGCCCGCCGCGACCTCGCCGCCAACGCCCGGCTGCCGTCCGTACGGTTCGCCACGCCTGGTGCCGGTGAGTGCGGCCACCGAGGGTGCCCCTGGCGTCCGTGATGGTCCAGGAGCAGGCCGCGGGCCGGGTGCGCGGAGACCGCGACGGGGATGCCGGAAGGTGAGCGTACGGACCCCACCGCGCGCCGGCACCCGGCCTCGCAGGGTCCTGGCGACCGCAGCCGGGCACCCCGGCCGGGCCCACTGTCCGGAGCGCACGCCGGGCGGGTCGGGCAGGCCGCGGGCCGGGCCGCCTGGCAGACCGGGCGGGCCGCCTGGCTGCAGGGGCCACGGGTGGCTCCGGTGCCTGCCGTGCAGGACCCGCCCGTGCGTGGGGCGAGGCCGGTCCGGGTGTGGCGGGTGGCGCGCGGCGTACCCCGGCGGACGCCGGCCCGCAGGCTACGGCCGGACCCCGTCACGGCGATCGGCCCTTCTGTGTCCGTACGCAGCACCACCGCTCCCCGGTCCCGGAGCGCCCCCACGGTCCGGGGCGAGGGGTGCCCGTAACGGTTGTCCCCACCCACGGAGATGAGTGCCAGCCTCGGGCGCACGGCATTCAGCAGGCCGGGGTGCTGATGGGCGGAACCATGGTGGGCGACCTTGAGGACATCCACCCGGCCGAGCGCCGGATGGGCCAGCAACAGCCCCCGCTGGGCCGGAGGTTCGAGATCGCCGAGCAGCAACAGGGTCGGCCCGTCCTCGACCCGGACGAGCAGCGTGACACTGGCGTCGTTGGGCCCCTCCGGCACCGAGGCGGGCCAGGCGGTGTGCGGAGCGCCTGCGGGGGGACCCGCGCCCGGGAGGGAACCGGCCGCCCCGCCCGCCGGCGGGCCGGTGTACGGCCAGAGCACCTGCCAGCTCAGTCGTCCGACCCGCCGCCGCTCCCCCAGCCGCGCGCGGACCAGGGGGACTTCCGCCTGCCGCACCGCTCTGTGCACGAAGTCGCTCTGCTCGCGCGGCTCGTCCAGCGTCGTCGTCTGCACCTCGCCGACCGCTCGGCCGCGCAGTACCCCGGGCAGGCCCCTGACATGGTCGGCGTGGAAGTGGGTCAGCAGAACGAGGGGAACCCTGGTGATCCCCAGCTCGCGCAGACAGCCGTCCACCGGCTCCGGGTCGGGCCCCGCGTCCACCACCACGGCCGAGCCGGCGCCGGCCGCCAGCACCGCCGCGTCTCCCTGGCCGACATCGCACATCGCGAACACCCAGCCGGGCGGCGGCCATCCGGTGAGGACCCTGGTGAGCGGGGCCGGGCGGACGACGGCGAACAGCAGGAGCAGCGCGCAGGCGGCGGCCGTCCAGGGGCGGCTCGGCAGCTTCCGGGCGATGAGCAGGACCAGGACGGTGAGGGCCGCGAGAAGCAGTCCGCCGCGCCAGCCGCCGGGCCACTCCAGCTGTGCTCCGGGCAGCCCCGCCCCGGCGCGGGCGACCGCGGCGATCCATCCGGCCGGCCAGCCCGCGATCAGGGCCAGGATCTCGGCCGGGGGCATCGCCACCGTGGCGGCGATGAGCGCGGCGAAGCCGAGGACCGTCGCGGGGGCGACCGCCAGCTCGGCGAACAGATTGCAGGGGATCGCCACCAGACTGACCCGCTCGGCGAAGATCGCCACCACGGGAGCGCACACGGCCTGAGCCGCACCCGCCGCCGCCAGCGCCTCGGCGATCCTCGGCGGCACACCCCGGGCACGCAGGGCTCCGCTCCAGCGTGGAGCGATGGTGAGGAGCGCCCCGGTCGCCAGCACGGAGAGCACGAAACCGTAGTGCCGCGACAGCCAGGGGTCGTAGAGCACCAGCAGCAGTACGGCGGCGGCCAGCGCGGGAATCAGGGTCCTGCGGCGCCCGGTGCCGATCGCGAGCAGGGTGATCGCCCCGCAGGCCGCCGCGCGCACCACACTCGGCTCCGGTCGGCAGACAACGACGAAAGCGAGGGTCAGCGTCCCGCCGAGGAGCGCCGTGCCTCTCAGGGTGATGCCCAACCGGGGTGCGAGGCCGCCCCGTTCGGCGAGCAGGGCCGTGCCGGGCGGTCCGATCAGCAGGATGAGCACGATGGTGAGATTGCTGCCGCTGACGGCGAGAAGGTGCGTGAGGTCCGTCGCCTCGAAGGCGGCCTGCAGCTCGGGGGTGACCCGCGAGGTGTCTCCGACGACCAGGCCGGGCAGGAGTGCGCGGGCGTCCGGGGCGAGTGGGTCCGATGCCTCCCGCAGCCCCGCTCTGAGATCTCCGGCGGTTCGCTGCAGGGCGGTTGGCGGGCCGGCGATCTCGGGGCCGTTCCCGTTCACCCGCAGCACGGCCGCGAACCGGTCGTCCCCGTTCAACGGCGGTACGAGCCGTCCCGCCAGCCGCAGCCGGGTCGACGGCAGCAGCCGCTGCCACCGGGCGAGGGCGGTGGGGTGCAGGCCGGGCCGGACAGCCACCAGGACCGGCGTCCGGGTAGTGCCGACCGCCCCGTCGGCAGCGGTCACCCGGGTGGCCTCCGCGTCGAACACCAGCGATCGGGGCGCCATCCGGTCCCCCAGGACGCGGGGCCTGGTGAGCCTGGGGTCGGAGGTGATCTTCACCTCCACGGTGGCATGGGCATGCTGGTCCGCGAGGGCGGGCACGGGGCCGCGCCGGAGATCCGCGCCATGCAGTCCGGCCGAGGCCGCGCCTGCGGCGGCGCACAGCAGGATCGCGGCGAGAGCGGTGGCATTGAGCCCGCGACGGCCCCCGGCCGGGCGGGAGGAACCACCCTCCGGTGCCGGGCCCCGGCCACAGTCGGCCCGAACGCGGTCGGCCCGTCCGCGCACCGCGCCGACCACGGCCGGGGCCAGCAGCCCTCCCGCCAGGGCGGTGCAGAAAACCACCCCGATCACCGTCCACCGTCCCGGAGCGCCCACCGCGAGAGCCGACGCGGCCCAGGCCGCCAGGGCCGGAGGCACCAACCGCAGATCGGCCGGTCCCTCCTGGCGGGGGTCGGACCGCCCCAGCCGATGGCCCGACGCGCTGTGCACGGCCTGGCGTGTCATGGCCGCACCAGCGGACGGAGGTCCGCGAACCGGCGGTCCCCGATTCCGTTCACATCGCGAAGCTGGTCGACCGAGCGGAATCCCCCGTGCCGGGTGCGGTAGTCGATGATGTGCCCGGCCAGGACGGGACCGACGCCGGGCAGAGTGTCGAGTTGGTCCTCGGTGGCCGAGTTGAGACTGAGCGGGCCCGCCGCCTGGGCACCTGGTGCCCCTGCTGCCTCGGCACCCGCGCCGCCTGTCCCCGCCAGGCCGGTGCCCGGGGCCGTGCCCGTCGGAGCCGTGCCCGTCGGGGCCGTCCCGGGCTGCGCGGGCACGCCCACCGCCACATGCTCGCCGTCGACGAGCAGCCGCGCCCTGTTGAGTCCGCTCAGATCGGCACCCGCCCTGACGCCTCCGGCTGCGCGCAAAGCGTCGTCGACCCGCGATCCTGCGGGCAGCCTGAGGACACCGGGGCGCCGCACCTTGCCGTTGACGTCGACGACAATCCGACCGCCGGTGGCCGCACCGGACGGCGGTCCGCCGGTCCCCGTCGTGGACGGTAATCCGCCGCTTCCGGCTCCGGACGGCACCGGGGGTCCTGGGGATGGTCGCGGTGCCCCCGGGCCGCTGGGGCCCGACGCCTGCCCGACCGGCTCCGGCGCACGGACGCTCTGCGGGCGACCCACCCAGAAGTGCTGAGCCGCGAGGGCCGCCGCGGCCACCAGGACGACGGCCAGGGCGGCGAGCGTCCGCTTTTCGAGACCGCATCTGAGCTGCACCCACAGCGGAAGCCGCTCCCGAACCGCGAGGGCCACCCGCCGCCCGGTGCCACCCGCGCCCGCTGCCGCCGGAAGCCCGGAACCGCCCGCCCCCGGAGGCGGAGCGG
>NZ_JBSGUP010000257.1:0-10725 GCF_053607985.1 Streptomyces sp. NPDC055078 | reverse complement strand
GAGGCCGGGCAGCCCAGGCGCCCGCGCCGCCGCCCGGACACGGAGCACCCCGGGCGGCACCCAGGCACAGGGACCCGCACGGAGACCCCGGATGACCGCGCCGGAGGCGGATCTGCGGGGGATTCTGCTCAGCCGCGGGTATCTCCGGCTGCTGCTGCTCTCCGTCGTCCTCGGGGTGCCCATCGCGCTGGCCTGCTTCTTCTTCGTGAGCCTGCTGAACGAGGCGCAGCACGCGGTGTGGGAGTCCCTGCCCCGGGCCGTCGGCTACGACGAGCCGCCGTGGTGGTGGCCGCTGCCCGCGCTGCTGCTGGCGGGGCTGCTGCTGGTGCCTGTCGTCACCCGGGCGCCCGGGGGCGGCGGTCATCTGCCGGTCCGCGGCCTGGGCGGCCCGCCGCTGGGCCCGGAGGCGGTGCCGGGTGTGGTGTTCGCGAGCCTCACGACGCTCCCGCTGGGGGTGGTGCTGGGCCCGGAGGCACCGCTGATGGCGCTGGGCAGCGGCCTGGCGCTGCTCGCCGTACGGTCCGCGAAGCGCGCGGAGCACCCCGAGGCGGCGCTGGTGCTCGGCATGACCGGCTCGACGGTCGCGATCTCCACCATCCTCGGCGGCCCGCTCGTCGCCGCCGTGATGGTCGTGGAGGCGGCGGGGCTGGCCGGGACCCGGCTGGTCGTCCTGCTGCTGCCGTGTCTGCTGGGGAGCGGGGTCGGCGCGCTGGTCTTCACCGGCTTCGGGCAGTGGACCGGTCTTTCGGTCGGGGCGCTCGAACTCCCCTCCGTACCCCCGGACGTCGATCCGGACGCGGGAGACTTCCTGTGGGGGATTCCCGCCGCCGTACTGATCGGGGTGGTCCTGTCCACCGCGCGCCGGCTCGGATATCTCACCGCCGGCTGGACCGCGCGCCGCACCGCGCTCCGTACGGTCCTGTGCGCCGTCGCCGTGGGCGTCTGTATCGCCTCGTACGCGCTGCTCACCGGCCGTTCCCCGGCGGAGGCGGCGCTCTCGGGGCAGGTGGCGCTGGGCGCGCTCGCCGCCGATCCGCACGCCTGGCCGGTGGGCGCGCTGGTGCTGCTCATCCTGTGCAAGGGGCTGGCCTGGGGCATCGGCCTGGGCGCGCTGCGCGGCGGGCCGATCTTTCCGTCCGTGCTGATCGGCGCGGCGGCCGGGGTGGCGTGCGCGGGCCTGCCGGGGCTCGGCGTGACGCCGGGGCTGGCGCTGGGCATCGCGTCGGCGACGGCGGTGGCGACGCGGCTGCCGGTCACCAGCTCCGTGCTCGCGGCCATCCTGCTGGGCGGCGACGCGACCAGTCAGATGCCGCTGATCGTGGTGTGCGCGGTCGTCGGCTTCGCCACGGCGCAGCTCACCGAACCGGCGCGGACGCCCCCGCAGGTCACGCAGGTCTCGGAGCGGGCACCCAGCTGACGAAGCTGACAAAGCCGACGAAGCCGACGACCGCGTACGGGGGTCGGTGGTGCGGGGCCCGGCACCACCGCAGTGTCCACCCCGTCCCGACCTGGCGAGTGGCACACTGACGCCCGGACCTCCGAAGGAGCTTCGCCGTGCCGATGATCCGCAAACTTCGCCGTGTGATGCGCCGTGCCTACCGGCGTACCACCGTCGATCTGAGCCACCCCGCCCGCTCCCCGCTGGGCAGCACGGTCGTCAACTGCGTGGTCTACGAGGGCGGGGTGCGGCAGCCGTGTGACGGCGACGCCGCCGACGCGCTGCGGCAGGTGCGCAAGAACGGCCGGGGGTTCGTCTGGGTCGGGCTGCACGAGCCCACCGAGGTCGAGTTCGCCGTGTTCGCGGAGCTGTTCGGGCTGCATCCGCTGGCGGTGGAGGACGCGGTGCAGGCGCATCAGCGGCCCAAGGTGCAGCGCTACGACGACCGGGGGCAGGGGCAGGGCGGTTCGGGCACGCTGTTCGCCGTGCTCAAGACCTGCCGCTATGTCGATCACGAGGAGCAGGCGGCGCTCAGCGAGATCGTCGACACCGGGGAAGTGATGGTCTTCACCGGCACCGACTTCGTGATCACGGTCCGGCACGGCAGACACGGCTCGCTCGGACCGGTGCGCGAGGCGCTGGAGGCCACGCCCGAGCAGTTGGCGAAGGGGCCGGCCGCCGTACTCCACGCCATCGCCGACCAGGTCGTGGACGACTACCTCGCCGTCGCCGACGCCGTGCAGCAGGATGTCGACCTGGTCGAGACCGCCGTCTTCAGCGAACAGGCCGGGCGCGGCGACGCCGGACGGATCTATCTCCTCAAGCGGGAACTGCTGGAACTGAAGCGGGCGGTGGTGCCCCTGGAGCGACCCGTATGGACGCTCGCCACCACCCCGCAGCCGCTGGTCGGGCCGGAGATACAGCCGTACTTCCGCGATGTGGTCGACCATCTGGCCCGGCTGAACGAGCAGCTCGGTTCCTACGACTCCCTCCTCGACTCGATCCTCCAGGCGCATCTGGCGCAGGTGACCGTCGCACAGAACGAGGACATGCGGAAGATCACGGCGTGGGCGGCGATCGTGGCCGTGCCGACGATGGTCTGCGGGGTGTACGGAATGAACTTCGACCATATGCCGGAGCTGCGCTGGACCTACGGCTATCCGCTGGTCATCGGCGTCATGGCGACCACCTGTCTGCTCATCCACCGCAGCTTCCGCCGCAACGGCTGGCTGTGAGCAGGCGCCTGATCTGGCACGAGCCCGCTGTCCGAGCGGCACGAGCGCGCTATATGAGCACGACGAACAGGCCGAGCGACAGGACCCCGACCAGGCACCCGTAGAGCGCGAGGGTCACCGAACGCGCCTCGTCCGACGGGTCGGTGCGGCCCGCGCTGGACAGGCGGAGTGCGGAGGTGCCGAGCAGGACGAAGGCGGTCGCGGCGACGGCGGCGACCATCGGCACCGGGATGGCGGCGAGTACGGAATCGATCACCCGGCGACCGTCTCACGACCCGTCAGCTCCCGCACGCGGACGTACTCCGTCCCGGCTTTCCGTCCCCTCCGGCGTAGGGCAGACGTATGACCTACGCAGGACATACGTCGGTCTTCCGTCGATGGTCCGCCGGTACTCCGTCGGTGGTCCGTCGGTGGTCCGCCGACCCTCCGCCCCCGCGTACGGCCGGTTCCACGGCACGGCGCATGGCCTCCGTTGCCCCTGTGACTCCAGTGAGGGCGCGGTCGGACGAACGTCTTATTCACCTATCCGGGTGATAGCACCCTCGGTGCCCCGCCGACGCCCTTACCTTGCCCATGTGGCGGGTTGGGAGCAGTTGAGCGCACTGGGGATCGCGGCGATTCTGGGCTCGCAGGGGGTGGGGACAGGCAGTTCGGTGAGCGATTCCGCGCTGGGGTCGTTTGCGCGGGAACGCGTCGGGGCGGAGGCACCGGCGGTGCCGGGCGCGCGTCCGGTGCCGGTTTCCCGTGCCACGCACACGCACACGCCCACGCACACGCCCACGCGCACTCCTCCGCCCGCTTCCGCACCCCGTTCGCCATCGCCTTCGCCCTTGCGTTCCGCTTCTCGGGCCGAGAGACCGTTCCCCATAGGGGCGTCCGTGTACGTCGCCGTGCCCGGCGTCGTCTGCGGCTCGGCGTCGGTCACCGTGGGCGGGCCACGGCCGCTCAGTGTCGACGTATCCGTATCGGTTCATGTCCTCAGGCACTGCCCCCCGCCGCCTCCGCCGCCACCGTGCCCCACTCCATCCCCCACGCCCACACCCACCCCGACACCGACCCCTTCCCCCACGCCGACGCCGACGCCCACACCCCCGCCCTCACCGTCACCGACGCCGACTCCACCCGAGCCCCCGACTCCGACGCCGACTCCACCCGAGCCCCCGGCACCGAGCAGTCCGGCCACGCCGAGCACTCCGAGCAGTCCGAGCAGTCCGGCGCCCGTCGCACCGCCGCAGCGGGCGGTCCCCCCGGCCCCCGCACCGCCACGCGCCCCGGTCGCCCCGGTCGCGCTGCCGCCCGTGGCACCCGCCCCGGCACCGGTGCGGCCCGCGCCGGCTCCTCCGGCGGCGGCCCCGCCGCCGCCCGTACGGCCCGTACCGGTCGCGAAGCCCGTACGCGCCTACCACCCGCTGCCCGCCAAGCGGAAGACGGGCGGCATGCCCCTCGTCGTCCTGATGCTCACGATGACCACCCCGGCAGTCCTCGCCGCCGCGATCCTGCGGCCCCGGCGCGGGCGCTAGGCGCTCTCGTTCGGAGCCTGCGGGCGCGCAGGCCGCACACGCAGTAACTCGTACACCCGAAACAGACACGGAGATCCCATGTCCGAATGGCTGGTCCTGGCCATCGCGATGGCCGCCGCTTGTGCCGTCGTACTCGCCGTCGCCCTGTTCAGCCATCGCAGGCGTGAGGCGGCATCGACGGCGGGCAGCGGCGGCGGAGGCGACGACGAGACCGAGACCCCCGATGTTCTCGAATACATGACGATGATGGTCGGCGTCGTCTACGCCATCGTGCTGGGCCTGGCCATCGCGGGCGCCTGGGAGGCCCGCAGCGCCGCGCAGGACGACGTACGGCGTGAGGCACAGGCCCTGTACGAGGTCACCCAGCGCGCCGAGGTCCTGCCGTCCGATGTGCAGTCGGGGCTGCGGGCGGACATCGATGCCTATGTCGCGCATGTCGTCGGCAAGGAATGGCCCCGGATGGTCGACGGCGAGGAGCTGTCCGACCGGGGCGACAGACTGCTCGATTCCGTACGGTCGGACATCGCCCAGCGCGTGCCGGCGGGCGAGCTGGAGGCACAGGCGTACCAGCCCATGCTGGATCAGATCGCCACCGCGGACGACGCCCGTAACGCCCGGGAGCAGAACGCGGGGGCGACGCTGCCCGGGGTGGTGTGGTTCGGGCTGATCATCGGGGCGCTGGTCACGGTGGGGCTGATCTTCACCATGCAGATGGGCCGCTCCTACCGGGAACTGCTGCTCGCGGGCCTGTTCAGCGCGCTGATCGCGTTTCTGCTCTTCCTGGTGTGGAACTTCGACGCGCCGTTCGGGCGGTCGGGGTCGGCGTCGGCGGATGCCTTCAGGCAGCTGTTCCCCGGAGTGGGATAGCGGGTGCGGGGCAGCGGGCGCGGGACAGCGGGCGCGCTGTTCCGCACCGGGACAGCGGATCCGCCCAGGTGGGGAGGGGTGAGCGGGGGCCGGAATAGCTGTGTGGGCGTCCGGGTTATAGGGTTTGTTCAATATTCAACCATCAAGGGTTGAGAACCTACCCGAGAGGTGAGCTCCATGCAGTTCGGCATCTTCACCGTCGGCGATGTCACGACCGACCCGACGACCGGTCGTACGCCGAGCGAGCACGAGCGGATCAAGGCCACGGTCGCCATCGCCCAGAAGGTCGAAGAGGTCGGACTCGACGTCTTCGCCACCGGCGAGCACCACAACCCGCCGTTCGTCCCGTCGTCCCCCACGACGCTGCTCGGACATATCGCGGCCCGGACCGAGAACCTGATCCTGTCCACCTCCACCACCCTGATCACCACCAATGACCCGGTGAAGATCGCGGAGGACTACGCATATCTCCAGCACCTCGCGGACGGCCGGATCGACCTGATGATGGGACGCGGGAACACCGGCCCGGTCTACCCCTGGTTCGGCCAGGACATCCGGCAGGGCATCCCGCTCGCGATCGAGAACTACGCCCTGCTGCGCAAGCTGTGGCAGGAGGACGTGGTGGACTGGGAGGGCAAGTTCCGTACGCCGCTCCAGTCCTTCACCTCGACCCCGCGCCCGCTCGACGGCGTACCGCCGTTCGTCTGGCACGGCTCGATCCGCTCCCCGGAGATCGCCGAGCAGGCCGCGTACTACGGTGACGGTTTCTTCCACAACAACATCTTCTGGCCCATGTCCCACACCAAGCAGATGGTGGAGCTGTACCGGAAGCGGTACGCGCACTACGGCCACGGCACGCCCGAGCAGGGCATCGTCGGTCTCGGCGGCCATGTCTACATGCGCAAGAACTCGCAGGACGCGGTCAGGGAGTTCCGTCCGTACTTCGACAACGCGCCGGTCTACGGCCACGGGCCATCGCTGGAGGACTTCTCCGAGCAGACCCCGCTGACCGTGGGCAGCCCGCAGGAGGTCATCGAGCGGACCCTCGGGTTCCGTGAGGCGGTCGGCGACTACCAGCGCCAGCTGTTCCTGGTGGACCACGCGGGTCTGCCGCTCAAGACGGTTCTTGAGCAGCTCGACATCCTCGGCGAGGAGGTCGTACCCGTGCTGCGCAAGGAGTTCGACAACATGCGGCCGGCCGGAGTGCCCGAGTCCGCGCCGATGCACCCGGCGGTCACCGCCGCCCGTACGAAGGAGACGTCATGACCCTGAAGCTGGTGGCCGTGTCCGCCGGTCTGAGCGTGCCGTCGTCGACCCGGCTGCTGGCCGACCGGCTCACCGAGGCGGTACGCACCTCGCTGGCCGGGCAGGCCGACGCCGAGGCCGTATCCGACGCCGGGGTCGTATCCGACGCCGGGGCCGTGGAGGTCCGGGTCATCGAGCTGCGCGAGCTGGCGGTGCCGATCGCCAACCATCTGGTGACCGGTTTTCCGCCGCCCGCGCTCGACGAGGCGATCGGGGCGGTGACGGAGGCCGATGGCCTGATCGCGGTGACTCCCGTGTTCACGGCGTCGTACAGCGGGTTGTTCAAGTCGTTCTTCGATCTGCTCGACCCGGACGCGCTGACCGGCAAACCCGTGCTGATCGGGGCGACCGGCGGCACGGCCCGTCACTCGCTGGTGCTGGAGCACGCGCTGCGTCCGCTCTTCGCCTATCTGCGGGCCGTGATCGCGCCGATGGCCGTGTACGCGGCGTCGGAGGACTGGGGCGGTACGGGTGACGCCCTCACGGACACCCTGCCGGTACGGATCGAACGCGCGGGCGAGCAGTTCGCCCGGCTGATGGCCGGTACGGGCGGGGCGGACCGCCGGGAGCGGGAGCCGGAGGGCGAGAAGCTGCTGGCGCGGCTGCCGTTCAGCTGAGGTAGCGGCGCGGCTGCTGAGCCAGCGGCTCGGCTGCCGTACAGCGGCTCGGCTGCCGTTCAGCTGACGGCAATGGTTCGCGGGACCGCGGTCCGGTCCTGTGAGCTGCGGGAACGGCGGAGGCGGCACGGACGGTGGGCATTCTCGGATGCCGATTGTCAGTGCCGCCTCCTATGGTTTCGGCATGACCCCTGCATTGATCGGGCGCGAACACCCCGCGGGCGTCCTCCGGGCCGAGATCGGCCGGGCGACGGACAGCCACGGGGGTCTGGTGCTGGTCACGGGCGAGGCGGGGATCGGCAAGACCTCGCTGGTGACCGAGGCCGCCGACGAGGCGCGGCGGCGCGGGGCGCTGGTGCTGGGCGGTTCCTGCTGGGACTCCGACAGCGCGCCGGGCTACTGGCCGTGGGTGCAGGTGGTGCGGGGGCTGAGACGAGGGGCCGGTGAGGACTGGCCGGCGGCCGAGAAGACGGCGGGCGGACGGCTCGCGGTGCTGCTGGGGGAGGCGGCGGGAGGTGCGGGCGCCGGGGGGCCTGGGCCTGGGTCCCGCCCGGGAGCCGAAGGTCCCGGCGGAAGCGAAGGTCCCGGCGGGGCCGAGGATCGGGGGCCTCGCACGGGAGCCGAGGGTCCCGGCGCGGGCGAGGGTCCTGGCGGGGCCGAGGGGGACGAGCGCTTCGCGCTGTACGACGCGGTGACGACGGCGCTGGTCACCGTCTCGCAGCGGCGGCCCGTGGTCGTCGTCCTCGACGATCTGCACTGGGCGGACCCCGCGTCCCTCAGACTCCTCGAATTCGCCGCCCAGCACGCCTGGTTCGAGCGTCTCCTGCTGATCGGGACGTATCGGGACGCCGAGGTGGAGACGCCCGGCCACCCACTTCAGCGGCTGATCCTGCCGCTGGCCGCGCGGGCCGCGGCGACCGTCACCCTGACCGGTCTCACCCGCGAAGAGGTGGGCACCCTGATCACGCTGACCGCGGGCGTGGAGCCGGCGCCCGACCTGGTGGACGAGGTGCACCGCCGTACCGGGGGCAACCCCTTCTTCGTGGAGCAGACCGTCCGTATCTGGCGCAGCGGCAGCCCCGTCACCACCGTCGCCCCCGGGGTGCGGGAGGCCGTGCGGCGACGGCTCTCGCTGCTCCCGGAGCCGGTGACCGGGGTGCTGGAGACGGCGGCCGTGCTGGGCCGGGAGTTCCACCGCCAGGTGCTCGCGGCTGCGGTGGGCGCACCCGTACCGCATGTGGACCGGCTGCTGGAGAGCGCGGTGGCCGCCCGGCTGGTGACGGTGCGGACGGGCGGCAGGTTCGCGTTCGCCCACGACCTGGTGCGGGAGACCCTGTACGACGCGCTGGACCAAGGGGCGAAGTGCGGGCGGCACGCCGCGGTCGTCCGCGCCCTGGACCTCGCCCCCGCCCTCAGCGAGAAGATCTTCCCCGCCGATCTCGCCCGCCACGCGTATCTCGCCGGGGACGAGCTGGAGTCCGGGAGGCGGGTGGATCTGCTGCTGGCGGCGGCCCGGGACGCCTCCAGCAGACTCGCGAGCGAGGAGGCCGTGGGCCACTACCGGCGGGCGACGGAGGCGGCGGGCGACGACCGGCGCCGCGTCGCGCTGATCGCCCTCGACCTCGGCGGCGAGCTGTGGCACAACGGCCGTACGGCCGACTCCCGGCGGGCCTTCGAGCGCGCGGTGGAGCTGGCCCGCGAGCTGCGCGATCCCGAGTTGCTGGCCCGGGTCGCGATCACGCTCCACCAGCACGAACAGCTCCCCGGCAGCTCCCTGGGCGACCCCGACCTGCTGCGGGACGCGCACCGGGCGCTGATCGGCGGCAGCGGGGAGGACGTGTCGGACCTGACCTCCGAGCGGATCGCCCATGACCTGGCCGTACGCACCACCGATCTGGCCCGCAGCGGCGATGACGACGACGCCCTGTTGTTCGCGCTGTGGGCGCGGCACGACTCGATCTGGGGGCTCGGCACCTCGGCGGAGCGGCTCGCGCTCACCGCGGAGATGATCGCCGTCGCCCGGCGCACCGACAACCTGGGCATGGAGCTGCACTCCGTCTCGATGCGCTGGGTCACCCTGCTGGAGCTGGGCGACCCGCGCTATCTCGACCAGCTCCACGCTTTCACCGCGCTCGCCGAGGGCGCCGCCGTGCGCCGGCACGAACTGGCGATGGAGATCGACAGGTGCCTCGTCGCGGCGCTCCACGGCCGGTTCACGGATGCCGGGGACCTGCTGTCCCAGGCGATCTCGTCCGAGCACGAGCATCCGCCGTTCGCCTATATGACCGCCCATATGCGGTGGGGGCTGTTTCTGCTCCAGGGGCGGTTCAAGGAGGCCCGGACCGTGGTCGATGGACTGGTCGAGGTGGCTCACCCCTTTCCCGCCCTGCTCGCGGGGCTCACCGCGATCGAGCGGGGGGAGTACGAGATCGCCCGGCTCCACCGCGACGAGCTGGCGGCCCTGCCGGAGCCACTGCCCCGGGCGTTCGAGCCGCTGGCGATCCGGCTGCGGGCGCAGGTGGCGGCGGCGTCGGGGGACCCGGTCCTGATCGAGTCGGCCAGGGCGGAGCTGGCGGCGTATTCGGGGCAGTGGCTGGTCTCGCTGTACGGATGTGACATCAGCGGGCCGGTTGACCTCTGGCTGGGGCTGCTGGACGCGGCCCGGGGCGACCGGGACGCGGCGGTGGCGGAGCTGACCTCGGCCTTTGAATCGGCGGACCGGATGCGCGCCCGGCCCTGGGCGGTACGGGCCAGGGCGGCGCTGCTGGCAGTGCTGGGGCCCGGGGAAGCGCCCCCGGGCCTTGCGGCGGTGGTGCGTCGGGAGGCGGCGGAGCTGGGGCTGACGCATCTGCCGGGGGTGCCGAGGGCGCAGGGGGTGCCGCCTGCCGTGGCCGCGCCAGGGGACGGGGCGCCCGTGTTCCCCGGCGCCGCGCCCGCGTCGACGGGTGAAGGGGGCGTGCTCGCGGGTGAAGGGGGCACACCTGCGGCCGGTGCTCCCGCCGCCATGCCTCCGGCCGACGGTGTGCCGCGCCCGGCCGCCGCGCCCTCCGCTGCCGCCGTACCGCCTTCCGCCTCCGTACCCTCTGTGTCTCCTCCTTCACCTCCTCCTTCACCTTCACCTCCTTCACCTCCTCTTTCGCCTTCGCCTCCTTCACCTCCGGCTGAGGAAAGGCGGTTCCGGCGGGACGGAGCCGTGTGGGCGCTCGCCTTCGATGGGCGGGCCGTCCATGTCCCCGATGCCAAGGGGCTGCGGGATCTGCACACCCTGCTGTCGCATGCGGGCGACGAGCTGTCCGCCGTGACCCTCCTCGACCCCGGGGGCGGCGAGACGGTGATCGCCGCCCGCCGGTTCGGCGGGGACCCCGTGCTCGACGAAGAGGCGAAGGTCCGCTACCGGCGGCGGCTGGAGCAGCTCGACCGGGAGATCGACCGCGCGGCCGAACTGGGCGACGACCGCCGCGCGGAGGAGTTCGCCCGCGAACGCGCCGCGCTGCTCGACGAGTTGCGTACGGCGGCCGGCCTCGGCGGACGCACCCGCCGCCTGGGCGACGAGGCCGAGCGGGCCCGTAAGACCGTCACCGCCCGTATCCGCGACTCCCTGCGCAAACTGGACCGGGCGCACCCCGAACTGGCCGCGCATCTGCGGGAGTCGGTGACGACGGGGGCGTACTGCTCGTATCGGCCGCCGAAGCCGGTGGAGTGGCGGTTGTGAGGGGGTACGGAGCCCGGCGTCGGCCGCCGCA
>NZ_JBSGUP010000256.1:0-10756 GCF_053607985.1 Streptomyces sp. NPDC055078 | reverse complement strand
CCTCAGCGACGCCACGCCCTCGTCATCCCCTCGTCATGCCCTCGCCATCTCCTCGCCATCTCCTCGCCGCGCCCGGTCCCGCCGGTTATTGCGCCGTGGCCGGGAACAGAGTCCCGGGGCCCGTCCGTTGACCGGATACGAGCGGTACCGACGGTGCTGGATCTTCTGGATCTTCTGGATCTCACGGAGCGATGGAGGCGACCATGACCGGCGACAAGGCGATCCTCTATGTGGCGGATGCCGAAGAGCCCGTACGGACGGGGACCCCCGGGGCTGGGACGGTCATCCTCACCGCGCCGACGGCGGAGGTCGCGGCTCGGCTGGCCGTCGGACTGGCGGACGACGGCGTCGGGACGATCGAGTTGTGCGGGGCGACCGGGTTCCCGTGGGTGGCGGAGGTCGAGGAAGCCGTCCAGGGACGGGCCCGGGTGGGGGCCGTGATGTACGGGTTCGAGTCCCTGATCGATGTGGCCGGATACAAGGAGCGGGCCACCGCCGGGGAGGCTCTGACGACTCTGTTCCTCTATGTGCAGAAGGGCGCCGATCCGGCCGTGGACCGGCTGGAGCGACAGGAGGGCGCTTCGACAGCGGTGTTCGTCGCGGTGCCGGAGGCGGCGGCGGGTGCCTCGGTGGCCGCCGAGCTGGCGGCCGATGTGCAGTTGATCGAGTTGTACGGAGGGTTCGGCCCGGCCGATACGGCGGCGGTCATCAAGGCCGTGGGCGAGCGGGTGCCCGTGGGTGTCGCGGTGCATCCGGAGGCGCGGCCCGCGGGGGCCTGAACCGGCCGCCAGGCACCCGGGCGGCACCGCTCAGAGCGGCAGCCGCTCCGGCAGGGACAGGGGCAGCGCCCCGTGGTACTTCTCCAGCAGCAGCTCATGGTCCGGAGTGAAGCAGTCACGCCAGGCGCCCACCCCCGGATCGAGATCGCGGTCCGCCGGTTCCGCCCGCTGCTCCACGGGCCACACCTCTGACCGCTCCCCTGACCGCTCCCCTGGCCGCTCGCCTTGCGCTTCCACCGGCCCGGGGTGCCCGATGCAGTCCAGCAGCCGGCCGATGGCCCGTTCGCGGGACGGGGGCGGGCCGACAAGCTCCTCGTGGCGGATGACACAGACAGCGGGGTGACGCAGCATCCACTGACAGCGGCGAGCCTCGGCCATGCCGGGAAACCCGGGGTCGGTCAGGGCGAGGGTGATCTTCGCGTCCATGGTGGGCAGGGCGCAGACGATGTCGCGGTAGATGAGCAGTTCGGGGAGGGTACCGACGCGGTCGGCCGGCTGGGAGAGCTGATGGATCGTGGCGATGATCCGGTCGCGCACATCGCGGTGGTGGAAGACGAGGGGTGGCTGTCCGCTGTACTGCCAGGCGCGCAGAAAGCCGCCGTCGGCGCGGGTGAGATCGAGGCCCGGGAGGTACCAGCAGGCGGGGCCCGGCAGCAGCCCCGGGAGTTCGCTGTCGGGGACCCGGGTCAGACGGGTTTCGAGGGCGGGGTCGACGGGTGAGGCGAGGGTGACCGGCTGCCCCAGGCGCAGCCACCACACCCGCCACAGAGCGCTCACCGCGTCCTGGAAGGCGCGCTCCAGGGTGTCGCGGTGCTCCCACTGCCCGCGCAGCAGCGTCGCCGCCCGGTCGCGTCCGTACGCGGCGGTCAGCAGCGGGTAGACCTCGCCGGGTCCGGGCCGTTCGCCGCCCGGGGAGGGCCGAATGCCGCTCATCGTGCCGTACGGGGCGTAGCCGAGGGAGGTGGTGAGGTCGGCGAGCAGCGGTGTGCCGCTCCCGTGCGGCGAGACGACGATCACCTGGGGTACGGCCATGGAGCACCTCCGGAGGGGCGGGGACAGGGAGGGGAGGGGAGGGGAGGGGACGGGGCGGGGAGAGGGGACGGGGCGGGGACGGGGAGGAGGGGAACGGACAGTGCGAGCGGCGGATCAGACCGCGATCGCTCCGGGCGCGAGGAGCAGGTCCTCGTAGACGTGGTGGCGGCGCACAGTCGTACGGCCGTGCAGCAGATCGGCGGCGCGCGCGGGCTCCCCCGCGTCGATCAGGGCACGCGCCAGGGTGTCCTGGACGATCTCCCGCTCGACCCGCACCCCGCCGAGCCGGACCACCTGGTCCCCGAGGCCGGTCAGCAGGTCCACCGCGGCTCCGGGGCGGCCCGCGGTGATCTCGGCGAGGGCGCGGACGACGGGGGCCAGCACCCGGTGGAAGTCGGGCCGTTCGTCGTCGGCGGCGCGGCGGGCGAGCGCGTGCAGTTCGTCGGTGGCGGCCTCCACGGCCAGCGCGAGCGCGAGGTTGAAGGTGTGGAAGACCTCCGCCGTCCCGCCGGGGGCGGCCAGCAGCTCGCGGATATGCGCCGGTTCGCAGCGGCGGGCGGGGGTCTGGCCCGCCAGCAGCAGCCGCCAGTTGGTCGCGGACCGCATCCCCACATCGGCGCGGTCGAGCACCTCGTCCGCCCTGCGGCGCGCGTCGGGGAAGTCGCCGCAGGCCAGCGACTGGAGGGCGGCGTGCCAGTTGAGGTGCTTGAACTGCATCGCCCCGGGGTCGGCCGCCAGCCAGCCGTCCAGGAACGCGATGGCGGCCGGGCCCGCGCCCAGCTCCTGTTCGGCGTGGGCGCGGGCGTGGGCGGCGAGCCCGGAGCGCGGATTGCGGGCGAGGGCCGCGTCCGCCAGTTCATGGGCCTGTGCCGCCCGGCCCTGCTCGGCCCGGGTCCAGGCCAGCAGTCCGGTCCAGACCCAGCTGTCCGGCCCGGCCACCTCGTACTGCCGCACGGCCAGTTCATCACCCCGTACGCGGTACTCGTCCTCGCCGCAGGCGTGGAAGGCGTCCATCATCAGCGAGGCCACCTCGTCGCCTGGCCAGCGGGCGAAGTGGGTGAGCAGATGGTCGGCCGTCATCCGGTACTGGCGGTGGGTGTGCAGGAACACCCCGTACACCAGGCTCATCGCCCACGCGCCGAGCGGCTCGGCGTCGCGGTGGGCGACGGTCAGTTCCGCCCGTAACTCCGCGTCGCTCAGCGCGTCACCGGTCGCCAGCGTCAGCAGCGCCCGCGCCACCCCGTGGCGCGGCTGCTCGGCGACCCACCGCCGCAGCAGCGGGAGCCCGCGGCCGCTGAGGGCCGCCAGCTCCCGCACGGCGGGCTCGTCCATGGAGACGTCCGCCACCCCTGAGGACACCGTCATTAGTCGCGGGCCATGAAGACGGCGTAGCAGACGATGCCGCTGTTGCCGCAGTGGTTACGGGGCAGGGACAGGGGCAGTCCGGCGTAGTTGCCGCTCGCCGCCCCGCTGCTCGCGGCGGTGTTGCCCGAGGCGTACGCGCCGCCCTGCTGGACGCAGGTGTTGCCGAACGCCGGGTTCAGAATGCCGATGACATTGGCGTGCGCCGCCCCGGCGGGCACCAGCGCGGCACCCAGCACCGCGCCGACCGTGACGGCCCGCTTGGCGTGGTGCCGGGCGGGGGTGGCGGGGGTGCCATCGTCTCGCCGGACGGCCTCCGCCGCCGGCGGCCTCTCATCGATTTCCGTGCTCATGGCTCGCTCCTGTCCGATGATCGCTTCCCTGGTCAACGGGTGTCCGCCCCAGCGGGGCGGTCCCGTACGCCTCTTCAACGACGGGCCGTCCGGGTGGGTACGCGCGCGGCGCACGGGAGTGGCCCGGCGGGGTGCCGCCGGGCGGCGGGCGGCGCGAGAGAGGTCAACCGGTCTTGACGGACCCGGCAGCCCCGGTGGTCCCAGCAGCCCCGGCAGCCCCGGTCGTCCCGGGGTGCGGGGCCACCGAACGGCGTTCCACCAGGCACTCCTCCAGGAACGCCAGGGCGCGCAGATGGTACGACCGGGCCGCCCAGCCCAGGCTGATGTTGTGCCCAGCCCGGGGCAGGCGCTCGACCACGACCCGCGAGCCGCCCATCGCCGCGGTCAGCGCGGCGATCGACTCCTCGTCGCACCGCCACCAGTGCTCGTGCTCGGCGAAGGTGAACCGGGCCGGCACCCGTACCCGCGCCGCGATGCGGGGGAACCGGTCGGGCCAGGTGTGGGCCTCGGCGCTCTCCCGTACGGGCACGGGCGCGACCAGCGAACGGCTCTGCACGAAGCAGCCCTCCGGATACAGCCCCAGCACACCCCAGTTCAGCTTCCACAGACTGCTTCCACCGCGCTGGGCGACCTTCGATGGGTGCACCGCGTACCGGCTGCCGCACCCGGAGATGTCCAGGCCGAGCAGATCGAGGTCAGGGTGGTCGGCGGCGGTCGCCAGGGCGAGTTTGCCGCCGTAGGAGTGCGCGAGCAGAAAGACGCCCGCCCCCGGCGCGTACGAGGACACGAAGCCGCCGATCGCCGCGCGCAGGGTCACGCTCTGTTCGGCCAGCGGCTGCCCATCGGGCAACCGGTCGGCCGACAGCCCGTACCCCGGCCGGTCGACGGCCAGGACCGCGAGACCCAGCCGCGCGCCCAGTTCGAGCAGCGACTGCCCGGGGTGCGCGAGGGCGTGGAAGTATCCGGCGCGCATGCCCCCGCCGTGGAGCGCGACCACCACCGCCCGTGGCGGCTGCCCGTCGAGCGGTTCGGCGAGCAGCCCGGACAGCGGGACCCCCTCACCGTCGAGAACGACCTCACGAACCTGCGGCACATTCTGCATTCCGGTCCTCACTGGGCGAGTTGCCTGGCTGGGAAGCGGTTCAGCGCGGCCGGCCGGCTGTCCGGCGCCCTCCCGCGCGCCGCGTCGACTAGGCCGGTCCGGCGGGGCCGAGGTCCGGTGGCCGGGGGTCCTCGGCCGCGTCGTACGGGACCGGCGGTCCCCGTCCCGTACCTCTCGATTTTCCTACGGAACGGGCGGCCCGGACACCCGCCGCGCCGTCCGCCCGGGAGGCGGCGGCCGACCAGGTGCCGGGCGGTTGGGCTGCCGTACGCGTCAGGCGATGAGCCGGCCGTGGTCGGCGGCGAGCCGGTCGAGCAGGCCGATGGCCTCGGCGATGGCCGGATGCCCACCGCTGCCGCTCCGGATGACCCGCAGGAACCGCCGGGACGGCCGCGCCCTCCCCGTCAGAGGAGTGCGCACCAGGGAGAGATGGGAGGGGAGATGGGACGGGAGCGCCGCCGTACGGGGGATCAAGGCGATACCGAGGCCGTGGGAGACGAGCGCGGCGACCGCGGTCCACTCCCGGACCTGGTGGGCGATGGTCGGCGTGAACCCGGCGCTCCCGCAGGCGGCCAGGATGAGCTTGCGCGCCGAGCTGCCGGGGAACCCGACGATCCAGGGCTCGGTCGCCAGGTCGTGCAGCGTGACGGTCCCGTCGCCCGACAGTGGGTGGTCGGCGGCGGTGAGCAGATCGTACGGGTCGTCGAAGAGCGGCTGCTGGGTGAACCGGGGGTCGTCGAGCGGGGGGCTGTCCTCGGTCGCCTCGACCACCGCGAGTTCCGCGTCCCCGGAGAAGAGCAGATCGAAGCAGTCACGCGGCTCGGCCTCCCGGATCTCGACCGTCAGTTCCGGCCAGTCCCGCCGCAGCCGCCCGGCGACCGGAGCGAGCAGGGCGGAGACGGCGGTGGGAAAACCCGCCACCCGCAGCGTGCCCCGCAGCGTCGGAGCGGCCAGTTCCGCCTCGGCCTCTTGCCAGTACGTCTCCATCCGGTCGGCATGCCGCAAGAGCGCCCGCGCCGCCGGCGTCAGCCTGACCCGGCGGCCATGGCGCTCCAGCAGCGGCACCCCCAGGTCCCGGCCGAGCTGACGCATCTGCTGTGAGGCGGCGGAAGCGGTGAGGTGCAGGGACTCGGCCGCCGCGGTCACGGTGCCGTAGTGGGCGATCGCCCGCAGTACGGCCAGTCGACGCAAATCAATCATGAAGCTGGCATACACGTTTCCATGCAGAAATCCAACCTGGACCTGCACGGTGCCTGTCACGAGGCTGGGTGGTGACGTCGCACCTTGTCGTGAGCCTTTCGTGAACTGGAGTCGCGCCATGTCCAAGTGCCCCTACTGCGGGTGGTTCGACAACTGCACCGTCCAGACCGTCTCCTCGCACCCCACAGCCCAAGGCCACACCCTGTGGACCCGGTGCGCCTGCGGCTCCCTCCAGGGCCGCAAGGTGACAGCCGACTCGACCACCGTCGTCGTCCGCGGCCGGCCCCCCGGCCGACACCACCTGTGAAACCCGCCCCCGGGCCCGCCCGGCATGGGGCACCGGCCCCTGAAGTCCCCGAGCCCCGCCGGGGCAGGGTGTGGAACAGGGAACGGCGGTCGGGCCCGGCCCGTTGGATGAGTATGGAACTGAAACTGCGAGCGGGACATCGGGGGACCGGCCCCGGGGCAATCACTCCTGACGGCTGCGCGGTCGAGTTGTACGCGCGACTGCCGGTCGGGGCCGAGCCGGACATCGTCGCCGCGGCCGTGCCTGCGGCGGCGTACATCCTGGAGTTGGGCTGTGGAGTGGGGCGCGTGACCCACCCGCTCCTGGAGCGGGGTTTCACGGTGACCGCCGTGGACGAGTCCCGGGAGATGCTCGACCGTGTCCGTGGGGCGCGCACGGTATGCAGCCCGATCGAGGATCTCGATCTGGGCGAGACGTTCGACGTGGTGATGCTCGCGTCGTTCCTCGTGCACACCGGGGACATCGAAGAGCGGCAGGCGCTGCTGCGTACCTGTGTCCGGCATCTCGCCGCGGGCGGCAGTGTGCTGATTCAGCGAGAGGGTGCCGACTGGCACACCAACGTGCCGCGTGAGCGGGTCGACCCCAGCGGCTTCACGGTGCGGATCGTGTCGGCGGAGCCCGCGGCTGACGGGGTGAACTCGGTCTATGCGGAGTACGAGTTCCCGGACGCCACATGGACACAGACCTTCCTCTCCCGGCCACTGACGGAGAAGCAGTTCGAGGGGGCGCTCGCGGAGGTGGGCCTCAAAGTGGACAATTATCTGACGGACGACGGGACATGGGTGCGGGCGGTTCTCGCGGCACGCTCATGATCACCTGCCGGTGATCCGCCAGGGGTGCTTGCGGCTGTCGTTCACTGCGGTGATCCGGTAGCCGCTCTTCTTCCAGTACCGCTCGACCACGCCGAGGAACGCTCCGCGCCGCTGCTCCGAGATGATGGTCATCACCACGCGATAGCGGGACACATCGCACGTGCCGATCGTTGTGGTCTGGTGTGTCCACTCGATTTCAGGTGTGACCGCACCGAAAGTCTCATTCATCATCGCGACCGTGTGACTACGGTGCGGGGCGCTGTCATATGGCCTTCGGTGACAATCGCGCCAAGCCCAACTAGCCACTCCTGTAACGCTATTGAGCACCCGCACACCCCCGGGCATACTTCGGAGTCCGGGGAGGGGGATACGAACAGACTTCCGAGTCTTCCCCGGTCGGAGGGACGAAACGCGTTCCTCCGGGTGACTCATCTCCAGGGGGAGATTTGCGCTTACAAGTGAAGAAGGCGTGCGTCACCACCGTCGCCGCGGCAGCGGCCGTGGCTCTGACAGCGGGTATGACCAGCCCGGTGTCGGCGGCGGAGGAGCGTACGGGAAGTCAGTCGCCCGCAGGCGGTAGCGCCTCGGGCAAGGCGCGGCCGGGGTTCGCGCCCAAGCAGCGCCTCACGCTGATCACCGGCGATCGCGTCGTGATCGACGCGAAGGGCCGGGTCAGCGGAGTGGAGCGGGCCAAGGGGCGGGAGAAGGTACCCGTACGGACCCACACCCACAAGGGACGTACGTATGTGGTGCCGTCCGACGCTCGGCAGCTCATATCCAGCGGCAAGCTCGACCAGCGGCTGTTCGATATCGCCGAGTTGAAGAAGGCAGCGGACCGCAAGGGCCACGGCGACGGCCTGAGGGTCATCGTCGGCTATGGCGGGGACGCCGCCCGGCAGGCGCGGGCGGAGGTGCGCGGCGCGGGTGGGACGAAGGTGCGGCGCACGCTGGCGGCGCTGAACGCGGATGCGATCTCGACGCCGCGCCAGGACGCCGGGGACCTGTGGGAAGCGGTCACCAACACGCGTGGTGACGGTGCGCGGACGACGGCGTCCGGGATCAGCCGTATCTGGCTGGACGGAATCCGGCAGGCCAGCCTCGACAAGAGTGCCGCGCAGATCGGTGCGCCCAAGGTGTGGACCCGGGGTATCGAGGGTCAGGGCGTCAAGATCGCGGTGCTGGACACCGGTATCGACGCGACCCACCCCGATCTGAAGACTCAGGTGGTCGGGGCGAAGAACTTCACCCCGGCGCCCGACGCCAAGGACCGTTTCGGGCACGGCACGCATGTCGCGTCCATCGCGGCGGGTACGGGGGCCAAGTCGGGCGGCAAGTACAAGGGCATCGCGCCGAAGGCGAAGCTGCTGAACGGCAAGGTGCTGGACGACGGCGGCAGCGGTGATGACTCCGGCATCATCGCCGGTATCGACTGGGCCGTGGCCCAGGGCGCCCAGGTGATCAACCTCAGCCTCGGCGGGATGGACACCCCGCAGATCGACCCGCTGGAGGCCCATGTCAACAAGGTGACGGCGGAGAAGGGCGTCCTGTTCGCGATCGCGGCGGGCAACTCAGGACCGGGCGCGGGGTCGGTCGGCTCGCCCGGCAGCGCGGACGCCGCGCTCACCGTCGGCGCGGTCGACGACAAGGACAAGCTGGCCGTTTTCTCCAGCGTCGGCCCGCGCATCGGCGACGGCGCCGTCAAGCCGGACGTCACCGCACCCGGTGTGAACACCACCGCAGCCGCCGCTGCCGGCAGCGACATCGCCCGGGAGGTGGGGCAGAACCCGCCGGGGTACATGTCGATCTCCGGTACGTCGATGGCCACCCCGCATGTCGCGGGCGCCGCCGCGCTGCTGAAGCAGCAGCACCCGGGGTGGAAGCCCGCGGAGCTGAAGGGCGCGCTCACCGCGTCCGCCAAGGGTGGCCCGTACTCGGCGTACCAGCAGGGGTCGGGCCGTATCGCCGTCGACAAGGCCGTCGATCAGACCGTGATCGCCGAGCCGGTGTCGGTGTCCTTCGGGGTGCAGCAGTGGCCGCACACCGACGATCTGCCCGTCACCAAGAAGATCACGTACCGCAATCTCGGCACCAAGGACATCACGCTCGCGCTGACGGCCTCGGGCACCGGCCCGAAGGGCAAGCCCGCGCCGGCCGGGTTCTTCACGGTCGGCACGCCCCGGGTGACCGTTCCCGCCGGAGGCACGGCGACCGCCGATCTGACGGTCAACACCCGCCTCGGCGGAACGGCCGACGGGGGCTATGCGGCCACGGTCGTGGCGACCGGCGGCGGCCAGACCGTACGGACAGCCGCGGCGGTCGACCGTGAGATCGAGTCGTACGACGTCACGTTCAAGCACATCGGACGCGACGGCAAGCCGAGCAAGGACATGTTCAGCGCCCTGTTCGGGATGGATGGAGCGTTCAGCTTCCACCTCGTTTCCGACCCGTCCGGCACCGCCACGGTGCGCATGCCCAAGGGCCGGTATGTCATGCAGTCGGAGTTGATGGCCGACCCTCGGGACTCCACCAAGGGCATCGACGTGTTGTCCCGTCCCCGGCTGGACGTCACCAGGAACATGACGCTCACCCTGGACGCCAGGTCGACCAGGCCGGTCGACGTCACCGTGCCGGACAGCAAGGCCAGGCCGTCGTTCGCGATGACCTCGTACGAGGTCAATCTGACCAGCGGTGGCTTCGGGAGCTGGCACGACCTCCCGTCGTTCAAGGGGTTCCGCACCGCGCATCTCGGCCCGCAGATCACCGACGGGTCGCTGTCCCAGAACTGGGCCGCGCAGTTCCTGAGCGGGGCGTCCAGCCAGTACGACGTCGTCTTCGGCGGCAAGACGCGGAAGCTGGCCACCGGTCTCACCAAGCGGTTCAGGTCGAGCGAGCTGGCCACCGTGAAGGCCGGCCTCGGCTCATCCGCGAAGGCACCCCGCAAGGAGGGCGAGCTGAGGGCCTGGGGACTCCTTCCCAGCGGCGGTATCTCGGCCTCGTACGCCTCGCCGGTCCGGATTCCGCGGACGCAGACGCTGTATCTGTCCACGGTCGACCAGGCCAGGTGGAGCATGGAGTTCGGCCAGTTCGCCGGGCGGGACTCCGACGGGCACCCGATCGCCGACGCGGGCTACGCCACCTCTCCCAAGCTCTACCGGGCGGGGAAGAAGTACGACGAGACGTTCAACACCGCCGTCTTCGCGCCCTCCGTCGGCGGGAAGTACGGGATCTCCCGCAACGGCAACAAGCTCTCGGCCTATCTGCCGGTGTTCACCGACGGCCAGGGGCACGAGGGGGCATCGAACTACGCGACCGTGAAGACCACGCTCTACCGGGGCAAGACCAAGATCGGGCAGAACAACGACCCGCTGGCCGGCGACGGAGCGTTCACGGTGCGGCCCGCGGCGGCCACGTACACGCTGAACACCTCCATCACGCGTGCGCCGAAGGTGGCCACGGCGGCCAGCCGGATCGACGCGAGCTGGACCTTCCGGTCCAAGAAGCCCGCACGCAACGGTCCGGTGATGCTGCCGACCTCGGTGACGCGTTTCCACCCGAAGGTCGGGCTTGACAGTACGGCGAAGGCGGGCGCGACGCAGCTCGTGCCGGTGACGGTGCAGGGCCCGGCGGCCGGCCGGAACCTCAAGTCGCTCACCGTCTTCGTGTCGTACGACCTCGGCAAGACCTGGAAGAAGCTCAGCGTGAAGAAGGGGAAGGTCACGGTCAAGAACCCGGCGAAGGGCAAGGGGCTGTCGCTCCGGGCCGCCTTCGCCGACAAGAAGGGCAACAAGGGAACGGTGACGGTCTACAAC